>JBMTVN010000057.1:0-17354 GCA_049451415.1 Limisphaerales bacterium
CATCCATCAAACGCCATCCCAACCCGCGCGCCACATACTGCTCCGGCACCTGCACCCCCACCACCTCACCACCCACATACACATTGCCCGGATGCCCCTCCACCCCCGCAATCGCAACACCCAGCCCACCCGCCAAATGCAACATCAGCAACCCACACCCGAACACCCTCCTCATCTCTTCATGCATGCCGCATCCTCCTCCCCCAAAGCTGCAAATACCAGACCACCCCTTACAGATTATCGAGACAGGTGTCTCGATAATCCGTATGACACTTCACGTTTCGTCGCTTGCCCTGAGGCGTCTGGGATGCGAAACAGTTCCGGGCTCCCACTTCCGGGAGCACGCAAGGAGGTAATTATAAATGAAAGCACGCACAGAGGAGCTCCTCTATCTTTTGTCATGGACTGTCGACCGGTGGATGCACCCTTCATTCCTCAACCTGACCGAGTCCTTCGAGTCCTGGGCCTACAAGAACGGACTGCTGAGGCAGATTCGGGAGCTTGAAGAACGTAAGTTACTCGAATCCATCCCGGGTAACAGCAACGAACGACTGGTGAGACTGACGGAGAAGGGACGTATCCATGCACTCGGCGGACAGGACCCCCGTGATTGGTGGTCACGTCCCTGGGACGGAGTCTGGAGACTTGTGGTCTACGATGTCCCCTGCAAGGACAACACCGTGCGAAAGCAGTTGAGGAGGTATTTAATGGGCAGGAAATACGGCCTTCTACAAGGCAGCGTGTGGGTGTCACCCCACTCCTTCACAGAGGAAAAGCAACTGATCAAACGCATCAAGCCGGGCATTCGCTCCCTGATTCTCCTCGAGGCAACACCCGCAGCGAATGAAAGGCCTCAGGACGTGGTTCTCGCAGCCTGGCCTTTCAATCGTATCCAAGGCAATTACGCCACTTATCTCGAACACCTCAAGCGGCTCCCGCAACAGCCCCTGACCGATCTCAACTCGGCAGAACGCTTTCGTGAATGGGCCTCTCGAGAGAAAACAATGTGGCTAAACCTCATGGAGCTCGATCCTCTCCTCCCAGAATCCCTCCTTCCCAAAGGTTACCTCGGGAAAAAGGCTTGGAGAAAGCGAAGTCGTGCCCTCCAAAAAGCCCGCAATATTCTCAGAACATTCTCGATTTAGCTCATACGGATTATCGGGACAGGTGTCCCAATAATCCGTAATGCACGTTCACCTTGTGTTCTGGGAACAAGGTCGGCATAGAGGTGGCCAGCACCACCCCACCCGAGCTCAGGACAGATCTTGCCACGAGGACACCCATGATGAATTCGACCGAAAGAGAAGAAGCAAAAGCGGCTCAGTCAGGTTCCCGGAGGGACTTCCTGAAACTTGGCGGTCTCGCAGGCGCAGGGTGGCTTCTCTCCCGGTCGCCGCTGATGGCCGGTCCGTTCGCGGCCGATGAATGGGATAATTACATTCCTCTGGACAAGAAGCTTCGTCCGGAATGGATCCGTTCCCTCTACGAACGCGGAACCCCCACTGCCTACAGCAAGTCCCGTGATGAACTGCGGTATATCGGGATGCCTGTCGGCGGGCTGTGCTGCGGCACGCTTTATCTTGGCGGGGACGGCCGGCTATGGAACTGGGACATATTCAACCAGAAGACAGAGGGGGTCCTGCCGCGCCGGGTGAGCTGGTCGGACGTGGGAATGGATTTCCAGAGCGGCGACGACGCGATCCGGCCACGGGACGGCGCGACCTACGTCAAGCCTGCCCTGCAAACCGACTCGCAGGACATTGCCCAGGGCTTTGCCCTGCGCGTCAGCACGCCAAGTGGAACGCAGCACACTCGTCGGCTCGACGCCAGCAGCTGGGCTGAGGTGACGTTCACAGGGCAATATCCTATTGGGACGGTGGACTACACGGATCCAGCATGTCCGGTGCAGGTGCGCATGGAGGCCTTCTCACCCTTCGTTCCGCATAGCCTGGAGGATTCGAGTCTGCCCGCCACGGTATTCCGCTTCCGGCTGGAGAACACCGGCAACGCGAAGGCTGTTGTCCAGCTGGCGGGCTGGCAGCAGAACGCCGTGCTGTTCCATTCGGCTCCCACCACTGCGGGCGAGCGGGTGAACCGTCGCATTGCCATCCCGGGAGCGACATCTATCGCGATGAAGTATCGTCCGATGCTCCGTGCCGGCGACAGCGAGAGGCCTGACTTGTTGGTCGAAGACTTCGAGGGCGACTACAGCCGCTGGCAGGTCGAGGGGGAAGCATTCGGCACGAGACCTGCCCGCCGCGCATCCGTTCCTGATTATCAGGGGGACTTGCGCAACGAAGGAGACGGGGTGGCGAACTCGCACGCTACAGCGCCGGGCAGGGACATCGGCGAGAAGGACAACGCGACTGGACTAATGCGAAGCGGCCCGGTTCTCATCCAACGTAAGTTTCTTTCGTTCCTCATCGGCGGCGGCCAGAGGGAGGATGTTGGCCTGCGCGTCCTTGTGGGAGACGAGGTCGTGCACGATGTGCACGGGCACAACAACAATGCCATGCGCCGCGTCAATCTGGATGTAAGCAATCATGAAGGACAAACGGCGGTCGTAGAGATTTACGACCGGGCCCAAGGCGGTTGGGGGAATGTCGGGGTCGACCAGATCGTCCAGACCGATGTTGCGAAGGACGAGGCGCTTTTGGTGGATCGGCTCGACTACGGAACGATGGCGCTTTGCACCTTGGGCAATGCAGATATCGGATGGGACACTGACATTCCGGCGGGTGCGCTTCCGGATGCAGCCTTTCCCCTGAAGCGTTCTCGTGATTCGTCAGACCAGAGCGCTGCACCGGTGGGCAGCCTCGTGCGGACACTCGAGCTGAACGCGGGCGAAAGCCATGACGTGGTGTTCGTTCTTGCCTGGCATTTTCCCAACACTTCCCTGCCTACTCCGGATGCGCGCACGGGGAATCATTATGCCCGGCGGTTTGGCCACGCGATGGACGTCGTGGCCTATGTCCTGCGGGAGCTGCCGCGACTGGAGCAGCTCACCCGTTTGTGGCGGGATACTTGGGCGGATTCGACGCTGCCGCATTGGTTTCTGGAACGGACGTTCGTTAACACGTCCATTTTGGCAACCACCACGTGTCATCGGTTTGGGAGCGGTCGGTTCTGGGCGTGGGAGGGTATTGGCTGTTGTCAGGGAACATGCACGCACGTCTGGCATTATGCGCAGGCGGTCGGTCGAATCTTCCCTGAGATTGAACGCGATCAGCGCGAGCGCGTGGATTTCGGTGTCGGTTTTGATACGGAGCACGGCGTGGTACGACATCGCGCCGAGGGGACGGGTCCAGCGGTCGATGGCCAATGCGGACGGATCCTGGGCGTTTGGCGCGAGCACCAGATGAGCGGAGACGGTGCCTTTTTGCGGAGAGTGTGGCCCAGGGTGAAGCGGGCCACGGAATATCTCCTGCTCCACGACGCGGACGGTGACGGCATTCTGGACGGGGCGCAGGAGAACACTTTGGATGCGGCGTGGTATGGCCAGATAGCCTGGATTACGTCGTTATCGATTGCCGCGTTGGAGGCGGCGTCGCAGATGGCCGTGGAGGTGGGGGACGAGGCCTTTGCGTTGCGCTGTCGGGATCGGGCAGCAGTGGCGCGCGGGTCTGTTGAGTCGAAGTTGTTTAACGGGGAATACTTCATCCAGGTCCCGGACGAGAGTCGTGAGAAGAGCCTTGGAACCTATGAGGCCTGTCACATTGACCAGGTTCACGGGCAGAGCTGGGCGTGGCAGGTCGGTTTGGGAAGAGTGCTCGACCGGGACAAAACCCTGAGTGCATTGCGGGCGCTGTGGAAATACAACTTCACGCCGGATGTGGGACCGTTTCGGCGCAAGTTCACTGCGGGGCGTCCGTATGCGCTGGCGGGCGACGGAGGTTTGGTGATGACATCCAATCCGCGACTCGTTCCCAACGTCTACGGCATACCCAGCTGGCAGATCGGCTATTTCAACGAGTGCATGAGTGGATTTGAGCATCAGGTGGCTTCGCACATGATTGCTGAGGGGATGGTGGAGGAGGGGCTGGCGATCACACGAGCGATACATGATCGTTATCATGCGTCGCGCCGCAATCCGTTTAATGAGATTGAATGCAGCGACCACTATGCCCGCGCCATGGCCAGCTACGGTTCATTCATCTCGATATGCGGATTTGAATGTCATGGTCCGACCGGGACGATCGGTTTTGCACCGCGAGTGGCACCCGAGAACTTTCGGGCTGCATTCACTGCGGCTGGAGGCTGGGGAACGTATGGACAATTGCGAGCAGGGTCCAACCAGAGCCATCGGTTGACCGTCAGCCACGGCCGGGTTCGCCTGCGCACGCTGGTCGTGGAACTACCGGAGGGGCGGCGGGTTATATCTGCCTCGGTGCGGCTTCCGAAGGAAGGCATCCCGGTGACGCTCACGCAGACAGGATTAAGGGCGACCCTACAACTGGCTGAAGACCTGTGGCTGGATTCGGAAACCCGTTTTGAGGTGGACCTGCAGTTGGGCTGACGGCACCCCTAAAGACCAGACACCATAGCCCGATGGGTTCTTGTCAATCGGTTTAGTCACCACGCCGATTTCCTTCAGCCAGCCAATCGCGACCTAGCCAGGCGCCACGCCGCTACCGGGGGTGACTCTGCCCTTATACCGAACTCCCAGCCCGGCTTGAGTCTAGGCTTGGGGAACTCGCGGCCGGGTGAGCATGAACTCGTTGCCGTCCGTATCGAAGCACATGGCCAGGTGAGGAGGTTCGCCGTTTTCTTCCGCGGGTTCGCGGGTCAGGCCTCCCCCGGCCGCCTTGACCTCGGCAGCTCCGGCGATCACGTCCTCGACCTGAAAGCTCATTCCTGTCCAGGTGCGTTTTCCTTCGCCGCCGGAGTGGATGCCAATGACGGCCCCTGCGATGGAGACCTCTGTAATCACCTCGTTGGCGCGGATGATCTCGCCACCGAAGACTTTTTGATAGAACCCTGCGGCCCGCTGCATATTGGCCGCCCAGATGACATATTTAACGCGTTGAACAATCATGCGCGCGCGGAGTGTAGCGCAGGTTGAGTGCGGATGCTGCGGGAAAATTGAGTTTATGGGAAATCGCCAAGACGCCGGAAGCTGCGCTCAAAGCGTCGTTGCTTCAGTTTATCCAGGCCGCTCCGGTGAGCGGCCTACATGCTCCGCTACTCCGCACGGTGACCCTGCCACAGCAGGTCACCGGTGGTTGTCCGAGGCAGCAAGCCGAAGGACCGTAGCCGGTGTCGCTCCAGCGACACCCGTAGTCCGCACTTCGCGCTCAGCGCTCAGCGCCCGGCGCTTCGCCAGCGAACCAGGAGAGAGGCAGGACCGTGTGTTGGATGGTCCGGCCTTGGGTTGTTTGACGGGAGTAGGTCATATGCACCCGACCGTCGCGCCCTTGGACCACGGAAGGGTAGCCGAATGATTGGCCGATGGTATCGGCGGGTTCGATCTGTTTGCGCCATGGCCAGGTTGCGCCTTCGTCATTGGAGATGAAGGCAGTGAGTTGGTGTCGCCCGTCCTCGGTGTCGTTGCAGACCAGAAGCCAGCGACCATCCTGGAGCACTACGACTTCAAGGCTGGAGCTGGGATTGGGAATATCGATGTCACGGGACGGTGTCCACGTCTGTCCGCTATCGGTGGATTCGCTCCACTGGATACGCTGGGGTGCCCCGCCGCTATCGCGCATGAAGGCCAGGATGGTGCCATCGCGGCGTTGGGCGAGACTGGGCTGGATGGGGCCATAACCAACGATGGGAGCACTGGCCTGCCACGTTTCGCCCTCGTCATCGGAGAGGCCAACCATGGCGAGATTGAATCCGTCTGAATAGAGAGGGAGGAGCCATCGGCCGGAAGGGAGAACGAGCGGGTGAATCCGGGTCATCCATCCGCGCTGACGTTTGGCTACGTCCTTGGCGGCCTCGCCTACGAGCTGTTCGTAGGGTGGGGCGTATTCACCCCAGCAACCTTCATCAGCACCCAGGGCTTCGAAGCCGCGTGCGATGGCATTAGGGAAGTCCTCACCTGGCTTGAGAATGATGATGTCCTGCCATGTCCAGCGGGGAGCACCGTCACCCCACAGGGAATCGGCCCGCCGGTATTTCAAGATCGAATGTTCCCATCGATTGCCGGCGACCACCATCCAGAAGAGCCAGAGGCGCTTCCGGGGATCCACGAACAGCACCGGGTTGCAGTCGGGCAGCCCCGGGGTATCGGCCATGACAAAGACTGGCGACCACGTCTCACTGCCGGCTTTGAGCCGAGCCCCCTGCACCAACACATCGTTGGCGGAACGTTCACCTGAACCGTGGAACCAGCAGGCGAGCAGGTCACCGTTCGGGCATTCCACGATACTGCTGGAGTGCACGTGCTTCTCCTGCAGCGGGAATATGCTCCGGGTCTCTGGGAGGGATGCTCCGAAGGCGGTGGCTGCAACCATCAGCCACGCCCCGGTGAGCAGCGTCAGGTGGTTTGGACGCTTCATGAACAAGGTTCGGATCTTCAGCCGACATCCGCCAGGGCGACTGGCTGCTTTGTTTCCAGCGACTTCTTTGCGGCGAGAGCCATGACCACTGGGATTCGGCCTTCCTCCCCGGAGAGCGGTGAGGGTTTCCCTCCGATCACGGCGTCGACGAACTGCTGCACCTCCGCGAGATAACTCGCGAGGTAGCGTTCCATGAAGAAGTTCAGCGGCAGGTCGCGGTGCACTTGCTCCTGACCGCTGATGATGGCGGTATTCGGGTAATTGTTGTCGATCCGGATGGCTCCGCCGCTGCCAAACACCTCAACACGCTGGTCGTAACCGTAAACTGCCTTGCGACTGTTCTCGATCACACCCGTGGCGCCGCTGGCAAACTCAAGCAGGATCGTCGTGGTATCGATATCACCTGCTTCGGCAATCTTCGGATCCACGAGGGCGCGACCGGTGGCAAAGAGCCGGACAACCTCGTCGCCCACCAGGAACCGGGCCATGTCGAAGTCGTGGATCGTCATGTCGTTGTAGATCCCGCCGGACTGCCGGATGTAGTCCAGCGGTGGCGGACCAGGGTCGCGCCTAATGATATGCAGCTGGTGGGGGGTGCCAACGACTCCGTCGACAACCGCCTTTCGCACGCGGGCAAAGTTGGCATCGAAACGACGGTTGAAGCCGACCTGCATGATGACGCCGGCCTGCTTTACTGCGGCGAGTGCCTGGTCGATGCGTTCCAGCGAGCTGTCGATAGGCTTTTCGCAGAACACGTGTTTCCCCGCGGCCGCGGCGGCCTGGATGACTTCCAGGTGCGTGGTGGTGGGGGAGCATACCAGTACTGCATCCACCTCGGGATGGTCCGTGACGCGGCGGAAGTCGGTCGTGTGCGCTGGGATGCGCAGGTCTTGTGCGCAGGCGGCGGCGGCAGCTTCCACGGCATCGGCGACGATGACGAGTTCGGCGTTCTTAATGCCGTGGTTGAGGTGTTCGGCATGGACGCGGCCGATGCGGCCGGCCCCGACGAGACCGATTTTCAACGATTGAGTGGCCATGGTATTCAGGCTCCGATGGAGCGCAGGTATTCGCGGTTACGACGGGCACTGTCCTTCGGGGATCCGAGGCCCGGAAGAACATCCTGCTCCACGAGGAGCCAGCCCTGGTAGCCGCGTGTTTGGAGTCGTTGCAAGACCCCGGGAAAATCCACCACACCTTTGCCGAGCTCACAGAAGACGCCTTGGCGGACGGCATTGAAATAGTCCGCGCCTTGGGCAGCGGCTTCTGCGGCCACCTCACCGCTACAGTCCTTGCAATGGATATACCAGGTGCGGTCAGCGAAGCGCTCGAGGCCTTCGATCGCACTGGCGGCATCGAAGCGGCCTGAACCGTAGGTATAGTGCCCGGTATCGAACACGAGCCCCAGGAGTTCGGGATCCGTCAATTCGAGCAGCTTGGCGATTTCGTCAGGCGTTTCCACATAACCCGCGCAGTGGTGGTGGAACACCGTGGGAAGCCCGGCCTCGCTCTTCACAGTCTGCGCAACCCGCATCGCGCCTTTGGCAAACACCGCCCACTCAGCTTCGCTCAACCCCATCGCAGGCGTGATGCGACCGGCGTTCTGCGTCCGCTGCGGGATCGTGCCATTGTCATCCGCCAACACGAGGAAGGGGGCATCGCCCTGCCCTTCAATCCGGTGGACCGCAGCAAGCAGCTGGGCGACCTGCAGGGCCTTGGCGGCTCCGGGCTCATGGGCGGCGGCGTCCTTGAGTGCGACCGGAACGAACGCACCCACCAGCTGGACCCCTCGCCGATGCAGCTCAGAATGCAGGGCCTGGGGATCGGTGGGCATGTAGCCCCAGTCACCCAGCTCGGTGCCGGTGTAGCCGGTGTCCACCAGTTCATCCAGCATACGGCCATAGCCGATGACCTCGCCTTCGAGGCCTTCGAACTCGAGCGACCCCCAGGAACACGGGGCGTTGCCAACTCGCCATGGTTTCATAATTCGGTCCTAGTGAAAAAAGCGTTCGTTGGAGACCTTGGATTCCCAGACTTTCCGTGCGGCCTGAACATCGGGCATGGTGCTGACTTCTGCGGGCGGGACATCCCACCACGTATCGTAGCCGCCCACGCCGGCATAGCGGTCGTTCCGGATGTATATCACCGTGGTCCGGGTCTGCGCCTTGGCAGCCTCCATTGCCGCCAAAAAATCCTCCCGCGTCTTGCACTCAATCACGTGAGCACCCAAGCCCCGTGCATTCATCGCAAGATCGACCGGCAACTCCTCCGCCTGTGAGCCGCTGCTATCACCCAGGAGCCGACCGTCCTTGGGGTAGACGTAACGCGTGCCAAACCCATCCTGACCGAGCGAACGGCTGAGGCCGCCAATGCTGTTGAAGCCGGAGTTGTCCATGAGGACAATCGTGAGTTTGTAGCCCTCCTGGATGGAGGTGATGATCTCATTGCCCAGCATCAGGTAACTGCCGTCACCGACCATCACATACACTTCACGGTTGGGGTCGGCCATCTTGATACCGAGGCCACCGGCAATCTCGTAGCCCATGCAGCTGAACCCGTATTCGAGGTGGAAATGCTTCGGGTGATGACAGCGCCAGAGCTTGTGCAGGTCTCCCGGCATACTCCCGGCCGCATTGATCATGACGGCGTCCTTGTCCCCAAGCATGTTGACCGCACCAATGAGCTCGCCCTGGCTGGGCAGAGGCTCGTGGCGGATGGCATAGATGCGATCCACCTCAGCCTCCCATTCATTGTGCAGCTTCTCGCACTCAGCCCGATATTCTGCAGGCACCTTGTAGCCCTGCAAAAGCGGCTGCAATTCCTCGAGGGTCACCCGCGCATCGCCTGTCACCGAAAGTCCGTTGTGCTTTTGGCCGTCGAACTCAGTGACATTGATATTAATGAAGCGCACGCCCTCGGCCCGAAAGGCCGTCTTGCTGGCCGTGGTGAAATCACTGTAACGGGTGCCGATACCGATCACGACGTCGGCATCCCGCGCTGCAACGTTTGCGGCACGTGTTCCGGTCACGCCGATGGCCCCGAGGTTGAGCGGATGGTCAAAGCGCAGGCTGCCCTTCCCGGCCATGGTTTCACCGACAGGAATGCCGGTTTGATCGACGAACTCCTTCAACTTCCCGCAGGCATCGCTGTAGATGACGCCGCCACCGGCGACGATCATGGGACGCCCAGCATTTCGGATCGCCTCGGCGGCCTGCTGGACGACACGCACGTCGGCCCGGTTGCGCGGAATGGACCAAATTCGTTTGCGGAAGAACGCCACGGGATAATCGTATGCCTCTGTCTGGACGTCCTGTGGCAGGGCCAGCGTCACCGCGCCGGTATCGGCGGGGCTCGTAAGCACGCGCATGACTTCGGGCAGTGCGGTCAGCAACTGGTCTGGACGATTGATGCGATCCCAGTAGCGGCTGACCGGCTTGAAGCAATCGTTGACCGAGACATCCTGGGACTGGCCGGACTCCAGCTGTTGAAGCACGGGGGCGACGTTGCGGCGGGCGAAGATGTCTCCGGGCAGGAGCAGCACAGGCAGCCGGTTGATGGTAGCCACCGCCGCGCCGGTGATCATGTTGGTTGCGCCGGGCCCGATGGAGGACGTGCAGACGAGCGTCTGCCGTCGGTTCTTCATCTTGGCGTAGGCGACTGCGCTGTGAACCATCGCCTGTTCATTGCGGGACTGGAAATACCTCAGCTCGGGGTATTCCTGCAGCGCCTGGCCGATACCGCCGACGATGCCGTGGCCGAAGATACCAAAGCAGCCGGCGAAGAACGGCTGCACTTCACCGTCGCACTCGACGTGTTGTTGCGTGAGATATTTCACCAGGGCCTGGGCCATGGTGAGACGAATCGTGGGCTCTTTCATGTTGCTTGGTCCGTGCTTAATCCAGTCCGCCCCGGTCTTTGACGAATGCCGACACTTCCTCGAAGGTCGGCATGAAATTGGCGCAACCGTGTCGGGTCACCACGATGGCACCACAAGCGTTCCCCAGGCGCGCGGCCTTGCGCCAGTTCCAGCCCTGGAGGCGTCCGCAGAGAAAGCCCGCGGCGAAGGCGTCGCCTGCTCCGAGAATATTGGCCACTTCAACCGGATACCCCGGGGCCTCGATCACCTCAATCTCGCCGGAATCATGCCGCAGGTGAATGCGAGCACCCTGCTCGCCGCGCTTCTGGATCAGCGCCCTCGGACCGAGGTCCAGCAGCACCCGGGCAGCCGCCTCCACGTCACCGTGCACCTTGGTGTCGGAAACCGAGTCTGTGCGCTCAAGGTCCGCTTCATCGGCCAGCACCGAGGCACAGATCTCGTCCTCGGTTCCAAGCACGATATCGACATTCCGCAGCGCCGAACGCGCAGTCACACCGAAGGCCCGGGGGTCGTGCCACTGGTCAGGCCGGAAATCCAGGTCCATCACCACCTCGACACCTGCCTTCCGTGCACGCTCAGCAGCAAAGAGCGTCGCGCTGCGGCTGGGGTCGAGGCAGAGATTCGTCCCCGCAAACTGAAACACGCGACAATCCGTCACTGGAGCGGCCAGCACGTCATCGATTGTCAACTCAATGTCAGCACAACCCTGCCGGTAATAGACCAGCGGGAATTTGTCGGGAGGCTCGATGCCGAGCACGACCGCGCTGGTGCGATGGCGGGGTTTCCGGCGGATAAACTGCGTGCACACGCCCTCGCGTTCGAGGAACTGCAAAATGAAATCCCCCACAGGATCCTGCCCAAGTCCGGTGAGAATGGCGGTGTTCAAGCCCAGGCGATGTCCCCCGACGCTGATGTTGGTGGGCGATCCTCCCACATAGGCAGCGAAGCTGGTGATGTCGGCAAACTTGGCACCGATGTCATTGCTGTAGAGGTCGATGGAGGACCGACCCATGTGAAGCGTATCGTAGGTGGGCTTGGCCATGGCAGCTGGGGCAGGGTGAAGGAGCTGGTTTCAGTAGAGCGGCAGGCGCGAGTCCTTGTCCTTGTATTGGTGCTTCACCCAGGTGAAGCGCGGGTCGTCCTGGTTTGCCAGGCTTTGCGCACTGCCAGCCAGAACGTTGAGATAATACGTTGTGTATCCGGGCATGGACGTCACCGGGTGATAACCCTCGGGAATCAGCACCGCACTGTTGTTTCCGGGCCGCACCACGGCGTCGATGGGTTTTCCAGCAGCCTGCAGCGGGCTGTTCTCATCGGTATAGACCCACTGGAACGCGTATCCTTCCTCAGGCTTGATGCGGTAGAAGTACACTTCCTCGAGGTCGGCTTCCACGAGTTCGCCATTGGGCCCCGTTATATGCCGGTCATGCTTGTGGGGCGGGTAACTGCTCCAGTTGCCGCTCGGGGTGTAAACCTCGACCAGAACGAGACGGTGCACCGGCGATCCCGGTGGCAGCAGGTCGTTAATCTGCCGGCTGACGTTGTCCCCGCCTCGGATGGAACGCTGCACCTGTTCCGGCCGGATGAGAAATGCATCGTGATCCTGATCGGTGGGCACCCAGGCCACCGCGAAATCCCCCGCGGTCTCCGCCTCCACGGTCAGCTCCGAATTGCGTGGCAGATACAGGGCGTGTGCTCCGCCCTCAAAGACGTCGGCGCGCCCGCCAAGGC
Organism: Limisphaerales bacterium; assembly: GCA_049451415.1. GTDB lineage: Bacteria > Verrucomicrobiota > Verrucomicrobiia > Limisphaerales > JAHDYP01 > JBMTVN01. The sequence goes on from JBMTVN010000057.1 coordinate 12,106, forward strand.
CGTTCCACGTTCCACGGTTGGACTGGACGTTGTAGCGACCCGTGAGATCCACCCACGCCAGCTCGAAGTCGCCAACACCAAAGGACCATTTCTGGCCAGGCTCAAGGTGGCGCACTTCAAAGTGGATGTAATCCCAGCCCGCGGTGGCGGGAGTCACCCGCAGCAGTCGCTGCGGATCGGACGGATCGGCGGCAGGTTGAACGAGGAGGTTCTCGGCAGTGTATTGCATGGTTGAAAGACTGCAGGGTGAAAATCAGGACTCCGGCCAGTAGCGTTCGGTGATGACTTTCCGTTCGGTGAAGAAGTCGATCACTGCACGGCCTTGCGCTTTGATGTCAGAAAACTGGGAGGCCTTCATCCCACCGAAGGGCAGGTGGGCCACCGGCGCCGGGATCCCCACATTCACGCCAATCATGCCGCACTGAACCTCCAGCTTGAACCGGCGCGCCCAGTATCCGTTCTGGGTGTAAATCGATGCACCGTTGCCATAGGGATGATCGTTGATGATGCGGACAGCTTCATCGAAGTCCCGCGCCTTGAGCACCACCACCACCGGACCAAAGATCTCGGTGCTGTGGATGGCCATGCCCGGTTGCACGTCGGCAAAGACCGTGGCACCGACGAAGTGACCGTTCTCACACCCGGCCGGCACCGCCCCGCGACCATCCACCAGCAGCCGCGCACCTTCTGCCAGCCCCTTCTCGATCATGGAATGGATGAAGGTCTTTGCCTTGGCGGAAATCACCGGCCCCATCACCATCGGGTTGTTCTCGACCGCAGGATCCAGGGGATTGGCTGCGACGACTTCCTTGCAGGCATCGGCAAGCCGACCGCAGAGCTCATCATAGGTGGCGTCGCCGACGGCAACCACCGCTGAAGCCGCCATGCAGCGTTGACCGGCGCAACCGAAGCACGACGAGAGCAGGTTGCGAACGACCTCTTCCTGCCTGGCATCGGGCATCACGACCAAATGGTTCTTGGCACCGCCCATGGCCTGGAACCGCTTCTTGTGTTCCACGCACTTGGCGGCGACCGCCCGGCAGGTTTGCGTTGAACCCACCAGCGACACGCCCTGCACCTTCGGGTGTTCGATGAGGGCATCCCCGACCACGCGGTCGCCATGCACCAGGTTGAACACCCCCGGCGGGAAACCGCATTCGTCGAGGAGCCGCGTGATGCGTTGCATCGTCAGCGGCACCTGTTCGGAAGGTTTCAACACGTAGGTATTTCCAGAGGCCAAGGCGTAGGGAAAGAACCAGAACGGAACCATGCCGGGGAAATTAAAGGGCGCAATCATCCCAAACACACCCAGCGGCACGCGCAGCACTTCGCCGTCGATGCCCTCCGATGCGTTGACCAGTTTGTCACCCTGTTGCAGGACCGGCATGCCGCAGGCCACTTCACAGTTCTCCACCAGCCGCTTGATCTCCGCCCTCGCGTCCGGAAGTGACTTGCCGTTTTCCTCAGCGATCGATCGCGACAACATTTCCTCATTCGAGCGCAGGCGCTCCAGCAGGGCGAACAGCGGAGCTACGCGACGCGACGCCGCGGTTTGACTCCAGGCAGGGAAGGCCGTTGCGGCGGCTTCGATCGCCCGCTGACATTCAGCGGCAGTCGACAAAGGCACTTCAGCCAGGGTGGCTCCGGTGCTGGGGTTCTCGACCGGAAGGTAACCCGAGGCTTCTGCCTCGACCCACTGGCCGTTGATGTAATTGGTCAAACGTTCTACTGGCATGGCAATAAAATGGTCTCCCGCTTCGCCTCCGGGGCGGCGGTCGAGGCAGTCGATAATCCGTTTATGGTGTAGCCGTGTCCTGAAGCTTATCCAGCGTAATCAATTCAATCTTCACGGGGATGTAAGGCTCGAGGGTTTCACCCCCCAATGCCCTCAAGGCACTCGCGACGGCCTCCCGTCCCATTTCCGCCGGGTTCTGCGCCACCGAAGCCTCCATGCGCCCGTCCTTGATCTCCTTGCGGGCCTCATCCACCGCATCAAAGCCCATGATGCGAATCTTGCCCGTCAACCCCGCGGCAGCTACAGCCTCCACCGCACCCAGCGCCATCAGGTCGTTGGCGGCAAAAATAGCCCCCAGGTCCCGGTGCGCCTGCAAGAGGTTCTGGGTAACGTTGAAACCCTGGTCCCGCTCGTTGTTGGCGGTCTGCGACGCGACGATCTCCACGTTTCCCTTGTCCTTGACCGCATCCCGAAACCCGCGCAACCGGCTGTCACCAGTCTCATGACCGGGAATACCCTCGAGCAACGCCACCTTCACCGGCTCCTTGGCTGAGTTGGCCAGATACTCCCCAACAATCCTGCCGCCGTCATAGTTGTCCGACCCAATAAAAGTCAGGGCTTTCGCACCCTCGGATTTAACCATGTCCTCGTCGAGCCGCGTATCCACAATGATCACCGGGATGCCCGCCTTGTTGGCCTTGGCCACCGCCGGCACCAGCTCACGCGATCCACTCGGCGTCAGGCACAACACCTTCACCCGCGTCTGGATCAGGTTCTCCACAATCTGCATCTGCTTCTCGACGTCCAGCTCGCGCTCGGCAGCCTGCACCACCAGATTGACCCCCAACTCATCAGCCGCCGCTTCCGCACCCCGCTTCATCTCCAGGAAGAACGGGCTGTTGAGGGTCTTGCAGACCAACGCAATGCGCGGGCTGCTATCGTCGTCACCCCCGGGGGCCTGGCGATTGCAGGAGACAAAACCGGCAGCGGCCAAGGCCAGCACACCGGCGAGCAGAATGTGTTTTTTCATGAGTTGCGTCGTTTAAAAGCCGTATCAAAAAGGACTGCGGCGATAATGACCGCACCGATAATGATCTGTTGCAGAAAGGAGGATACGCCCAGAAGGTTCAAGCCGTTTCTGAGGACACCCATCAGCAGGGCGCCAATCAGCGTGCCTGCCAGCGTCCCCCGCCCCCCCATCAGGCTCGTCCCGCCAATGACGGTCGCCGCGATCGCATCCAGCTCGTAGGTCATGCCGGCAATGGGCGGCGCCGAGTTCAGGCGCGCGGTCAACACGATCGCCGCCACGGCACTGGTGCAACCCGACAGCACATAAATCACGGTCTTGTGGAAACGGATATCCACGCCAGACAAGTGCGACGCCTGTTCGTTCCCCCCCATGGCGTAGGTATACAGCCCGAACCGCGTACGGGTGAGGACAAGGTGAAAAAGCACGTAGACGATCAGCATGATCCAGGCCGGCGCCGGGATGAACAGGAACTCCCCGTTCGCCAGAACCCGAAAACCTGGCCCGAAACCCGATACCGGCTGGCCATTGGTCATCAGTAAGGCACCACCCCGGGCAACACTCATCATACCCAGCGTGGCAATGAATGGCGGCAGCCGCCCCAAGGTCACCAACAGGCCGTTCACCAGCCCGCACAGGGCTCCGGCCGACAAACCCGCCACCAATGCCATAGGCGTGGCCACTCCAGCACGCAACACCAACGCCAGCACGATTCCCGAAAATGCCAGGATCGAGCCCACCGACAAATCAATCCCCGCACTGATGATCACAAAGGTCATCCCGACCGCAATGATCCCATTGATTGCCGATTGCTCGAGCACGGTCTTGAGGTTGCCAACGGTGAGGAAGTAGGGACTCAGTATCGTCAACACCACACACAACAAGAACAGCCCCGCCAGCGTGCCCAGCTGCCGTCCATGCCGAAAAATCAAATACTTCCAATGCATCACAGTTCTCCCAGTGCAGCCTTTAGCACCGTAGGTTGATCCACTCCGCCTCGTTCAAATTCCGCCGAAACACGCCCGCCGTGCAGGACAAGGATCCGGTCGCTCATCCCCAATACCTCAGGCAGGTCGGAGGAAATCATCAGGATACCCACCCCTTGCGCCGTCAGCTGATTCATCAATTCATAAATCCCCACCTTGGCCGCAACGTCGATCCCGCGAGTCGGCTCGTCAAAGATCAGGATATCAGCTTCCCTCGCCAGCCATTTGCCGAGCACGACCTTCTGCTGGTTCCCGCCACTGAGGTTGACGGTCGCCTGCTCAAGGTGAGGCGTCCGCACACTCAACTGCTCCACCTGTCTGCCCGCCACCTGGCTCTCCCTGCGGGAACTCAGGAATCCACGGGGATACGTCGTCTCGGAATTCGCCAAAGAAATGTTCTTCCGAATCGACAACGGCAGCACCAAACCCATGCCCTTCCGATCCTCCGGCAGGTAGCCCATGCGTTCGCGCACCGCCACCGCCGGGGAACCCATCCGGACCTGTCGGCCATGCACCCGGATCTGCCCGGCAGAGGCCCTTAACTGCCCAAACAAAGTCCGGGCCAGCGTGCTGCGACCGGAGCCCATCAAACCCGCCACACCCAGAATCTCGCCACGGCGCAGGGTGAAATTCACGCCACGCAGCTTGCCGGAGGTACATAACCCCTCCACCTCCAGCAAGGGCTCACCCGGCTCAACCGGCCGACGCGGAAAATGCTCCTTCAACTCACGGTCCGCCATCATCCGGATCAGTTCCGGAATCGAAGTCTCGCCAACCGCTCGCGTCGCCACCCACCGGCCGTCACGCATCACAGTCACGCGATCCCCCACCTCAAGGATCTCCTCCATCCGATGGGAGATATACACAATGCCAACCCCGCGCTCCCGCACCTGGCCAATCAACTCAAACAACCGCCGGATCTCAGTCGGCGTCAGGGCCGACGTCGGCTCGTCCATGATGATGATCCGGGCGTCGAAAGCCAGCGCCCGGGCAATCTCCACCATCTGCTGCTGGGCAATACTCAGCTGGTCAACCAACACCGCGGGATCAATCTGAATCCCCAGGCTGGTCAAAATCTCTCGGGTCCTGCGCCGCATGCCGGCATGATCCAGCAAACCCCATCCCAGACTTGGCTCCCGCCCGAGGAAGATATTGGAATAGACCGGGAGCTGCGGAACCAGACTGCACTCCTGATAAATGGTGTTGATTCCCCGGTGCAGGGCCTCGGCCGGTTTGCGAAACCGGACCGGCTGCCCCTCCAGCAACATCTGCCCCCCATCGCTGACATACGCCCCGCTCAGGATCTTCATCAGCGTCGATTTGCCCGCCCCGTTCTCCCCCAACAACACATGCACCTCCCCCGACCGCAAATCGAAATCCACCCCATCCAACGCCAAAACCCCCGGAAACACTTTCCGCATGCCCCGCATCTGCAGCAAGGGAGAGGCACTCATCTGGGCACCCCCCAAGCCCCCCCCCCCCCCCCCCAAACCCCCCCCCC
>JBMTVN010000058.1:0-17091 GCA_049451415.1 Limisphaerales bacterium
CCGACAGCTCCTCGGCTAAACCCTCATCGTCGTCGGACCAAGGCATGTCCCTTGGCATCAATGGAATACACCAAATAATGGACCGTTTTCGGGCCTATGGAGCGCTTTTTGCCTCCAGAAAAGCCGGTCATGGCGTTCCAGCCCGACGCGAGCACACGGCCACTGCCAAGGAGCCCAAAATGACCCCAAAAAACGCTCCATGGGCCGTTTTTAGGGCCCCAAATATTCGTATTCGGCTGGGAGCGAGGAACTTGCTGTGGTCCGACCACGACTTCAGAAATGGAAACAGAAAGGCCGGGTATTGAGCCCGGCCTTTCTGCACACGGTGAGAACTTAAATTCTACTTTCGCTTGGATGCGGCGCGGCAGCTTGTCGCCTTACTTCACACACGGAAACCTGCTCTTTTGCACCCGCGACGATGTAGAAGGTATCAGAAATCGTGTCCCTTGGTAGTCACCAGTACTGGGGACAGGGATGGGAGGAGGTCACCAGTGCGTTTCCGGGAGGTTAGCGCAGGGATTCGAACCATGCGGCCATGGCCGTGAAGGAGGGAATGGCGCAATCCCCGTGGCCGGAGGAGGGGCTGGGGTCAAGCAGCTCGACGCTGGATCCACCGTTGGCCTGCAGGGTAGCGAGCGCGACCAGGGAGTTCTCGTAGGGGACATCCATATCGCCGAGACAGTGCCACATGCGGACGGGAGCCAGCGGGGTCCAGTCATAGAGGTCATTGTCAGCCAGGGCGAGGCGCAGCGGATGTTGTGGATCGTTGAGCACGGCCTGTATGACCTCCGGCTTGAAGATCAGCGTGGCATTGGGGGGCATGGCTGCATTGATATCCCCGCCGGGGGCGCGCGCCTCGAGGAGTGGGGGCAGCGTTGTTGCATAAGGTTGTGCCAACCAGTCTCCCCAGCTGTTGGTAATGTGATAGACCGATTGATAGGCAGCCAGGAAGTAGGCCAAGTAGTACGGGTTGGGCAGCGGACGGCCCGACATGAAGTCATCCAGCGTTGTTCCGGAGAGGTCATGGGCTCCTGCCATCGGGGCTGACGCAGTGACCGCAAACTCTCCGGCGTAATAGGTTTCCAGTTCACGGTGCAGTGCCATGGTGGCATGCCCACCTTGGGAATAGCCGCAGAGGTAGAGCTGACCGTTGAAGGTGATCCCGTTAGTCGCTGACCAGGTACGGGCGGCCCGCAACAGATCGATGGCAGCCGTGGCTTCGGAACGGGCATGGTGATAGGGGTGGAATCCTGGAGAGCCACCAAGCCCGAGGAAGTCAGGGAGCGCGGTGGCATAACCCTGCGAGGCGAGGCCGATGCCCGGGATACTCTGCTCGAGATCCATTGAGGGCACATCGTTGGTCTCGGTTACGGTGCCGTGCTGGTAACTGGCCATCGGCAACGAACCGGGCTGGCCCTGTGGCAGGGCGAACAGCCCGGTAGCCTCGGCACGCGCCCCCCACGGATCGATGGTCTCGTAGCGGAATGCATAGGTATCCACACCGTATTTGGGAGTCACACCGATCCCTGCGAGATTGAAGATGAACGTGATCTGCAAGGTGGAGTAACTGGAGACTTTAGCGACCGACAGCAGCTTGCCGCGTTCCGCTGCCGGGACCGCGAGCAACCGGTAAAACCGTGCCCCTTCACCCGGTTCCACCAGCACCTCCGTGCCGGCAACCGGCCACGGTTCCCCCGAGTCGGCCAACGTCCACAAGCCATCCTGGGCCCGGATATTTGACTGCACGGTGTAGTCGTACCCCGGATCCGACGGCGTCCAGTTCAGCAGCACCCCTTCGGGCGATGCCTGGAAACTTTGGATAACCGGCGCCAAGACACCATATTCGAAGGCGCCGATGGATGGCGGATTGGCGTAGCAATCGTTCGAGTTGTCGCCCGTGACTGTGCCTGGTGTCAGGCCCTGCCCGCGGGCCGGGCTGGATGGGCCGATGCGGTAATCGCCCTGGGTTGAGTTGCGGAATTCCGGATCCTGACCCACCACCGGGTTACTCTCGACCACTGGCAGGCTCGGGGTGGACTGCGCGGGGTTGGCCTGTGCGTACCAGAGGTTGTTGGCGAAGACAAAAGTCTCGGCAGCTACGTTTGGCCCGACGTTCACCGTCCTGCCGGCTGTCTCTGGAGAGTAGAGGACCAGGTTGTTCACGAACTGTCCCGTGGAGCATGGCTCAAAGGGATAGTCGGGGGTGCTGGTCGTTTCCTGAAGGATGCGCACGACCCAGTTTCCGGGATTGATGATGGTGTTGTTGGCCACCACGCAGCCGGTGCTGCCCACAAACGCGACCGGGGCGGAGGAGCCCTCGAACAGATTCGCCGTGACCAGAATATCGCGTGCTTCTGCATTGGGCTCGCTGGTTGAGAGCGGTGGACGGAAGAACTCGAACCCGGTTGAGCCTCCGATGTTGACTGCCCGTTCTCCTCCATCCTTGAACCGGTTTTGGGTGATCTCAATGTTGGTGCTGCCCCCCTTGCACTGGATTGCGTTGCTGCCCATGGCAGTGAAGGAGCATCGGGCAATCACACCGGCATGGCAGCCCACATGGTCGATACCGCTTCCCCCGGCGCTTCCATTGGCAAAGGTGCAATCCAACACCCAGTAGTCATCCAGGCCTGACAGCTTCAGGCAGTCGTTGTTGCCACCGGTCCCGATGTCATGAATGTCCAGGTCGCGAAACACCACGTGGCGTGTGGCATCAGGGTCCGCCACCTCTCCTCCGTCGTCACAATTGATGCCGTTGAGCTGTGCGCCCGTGACCTCGAGATGCTCCAGCAGCAAATAGCGCACACGCGAGAGCTGAAGCCCGGTGCTCCCCCCGGATAGAACCGGACGCGGCTGACCCGCAACACCTCCAATCCAGATCGGTGCATCGGCACGACCCGATAAACCGCTGAGGTGAACATCTCCGGAGTAAGTGCCTGACAACATCCGCACGGCTGTGCCCGGGGTAATGCCCTGCACAGCTCGCTGCAGGCTTTTATAAGGGGCGGATTCACTCCCATTCCCGGTGGCGTCATTTCCATCCACAGCCACAAACACCTCGCGCAACGGCACCAGTCCGTCATCAAACGCGAGGAAATCCCGACAAGGCTCAGCTATCGCACCCGGACAGGCTTGCAACAGCACTAGAAGAACCACCCATCTCGTCATCGCGCACATGGCAGCATCATCCACACTCCCTCAAACCAGCACAACCATCGATCCGTGGAGAAGGATTGCAGGTGAACATCGGTCCACTGGTGATCTGCCGGGACCGTGTTGAGGCGGGGCGGCTATCCTCCCAGGAGGGCGAGGAATACGCCGGCGGCAACCGCCGAACCAATCACGCCGGCCACGTTTGGACCCATTGCTGCCATCAGCGGGTTCACCCGCCCGTCGGTTTCGTTGGAGACGTAGGTTTGCACCACGCGGGCAGCCATGGGGACTGCGGACACACCGGCCGCACCGATGCACGGGTTCATCTTGCTGCCTTCCGGCAGGAAGAGGTTCAGGAGCTTGGCGAAGGCCACACCACCAAAGGTGCTGAAACTGAACGCCACCATCCCCAGGACCAGAATGAACAGCGTCCGCGTCTGCAAAAACCCGTTCCCTTCCATGGTGGAACCCACAGTCAGGCCGAGGAAGATGGTGACGATATTGATCAACGCCCCGCCGGCAACACCGCTGAGGCGGTCAGTCACGCCTGATTCACGCAGGAGATTACCGAACATCAGCATGCCGAGGAGCGGCGCACAGCTGGGGATGACCAAGGCGGCGAGCACACAGGTGATGATCGGAAAGGCGATGACGGCCGTTTGCGAGACCTGCATGGCCTGTGGCATGTCGATTGCGCGCTCTCGCGGCGTGGTTAGGAACCGGATAATGGGCGGCTGGATTACCGGCACCAATGCCATGTAACTGTAGGCTGCCACCGCGACCGCGCCGAGAAGATGGGGCGCCAGCTTGGATGTCAGGAAGATCGTGGTCGGTCCATCCGCGCCCCCGATGATCCCGATGGATGCGGCTTCCTGCAGGGTAAACCCGAACAGGTAATGGGCCCCGAGAGCGGCGATGAAGATACCCAGCTGTGCCGAGGCACCGAGGAGGAAAGTGATGGGCCGACTCAGTAGCGGTCGAAAATCAGTCAGGGCACCGACACCCAGAAAGATCACCGGCGGCAACAGCTCGGTCTTGATGCCTGCGTTGTAGATCAGCTGGAGCAGGGGCACGTGCGAGGCATCCTTCGGAAACGATCCCGAACTGTTCAGCTCGGCCAGCGGGATGTTCGCCAGGATTGCCCCGAAGCCGATGGGAATCAGCAGCAGGGGTTCGAATCCCTTTTTGATGGCGAGGAAAATCAGGAGCCCGCCGACGCCAAACATCACGGCGTTTTGCCAGGACAGCTGCAGCAACCCCGCCTGATCGATGAGTTTTTGCCAGACCTCCATGTGCTTATGCCTCCAGTGTCAAAATCGGAACACCCTTTGAAACCACCGATCCAAGCGTGGCGTCCACACTCAGCACACGACCGTCACAGGGGGCCTTCACGTCATGCTTGGCTTTCATCGCCTCCACCGCTGCCAGCACCTGCCCCTTCTTCACTGCATCCCCGGCACGCACCTTGATCTCGACCAGCTCAACCTTGCCTTCAAACGGGGAGAACACCGGGACGGACTTGCCACCTGAAGAAGCGGCCGCAGCCGGCCCGGAGGCCGCCGCAACGTGTGGAGGCTCGATGGTGACCTGGAACTTCCGTTTCTTGCCACCCTCGGTCACTTCGATGGTGGTATTGAAAGGCGCCGTCGGCATCATCGCCCCGGCCTTGGCTGGCGGAGCCTCCTTTGCCTTGAGGGGGAGTGAAATCTTTGGCCGACCCTCGAGCAACCGGATCCCCTCGTTCAATTCCATGTCCTTGCCCGGCACTGCCGCGGCAGCCACCAGAAAGACGTTCTCATCGGTGACCGCCAGGCTCCGTTTCCGGAGTTCCTCGCTGGCCCGCGTCACATTGTCCGGCGCGGCCTCCAGGGGATCTCCCGTAAACGGTTCCTTCTTCAGCTGCTCCGACGCAGCCTTGACCACCTCTGGATCGGGATCAATGGGTGGCCGACCGAAATAGCCCAGCACAGAGTTGCCGTAGCCCGCCTCGATCTTCTTCCAGCGCCCGTGCAGGACGTTGTTGAACGCCTGAAGCCAATATTGCTGGCTCCCGGGTGTCACGCTGGTCCATGCCCCGCCAGCCCGGACCACCTCGGGGAACTCAGCCAGCACCTCGCCGTATTTATGCAGGATTCCCGCCTCCTTCATCATGTGGACATTGGGGCCAATCGCACCGCCCGGCATCGGGAAGCCCACCACCCGCGCATCGCAGGTTGTGGTCACCGGGTTGAACTCATACTCCGCCAGCCCCTCCTCCAACAACTTCTCCACCTCACCCAGCTTGCCCGCATCCACGTCCAACTCGTAACCCGTGCCCTTCAACGCATGCGCCATCGCCCGGATATCCGGCTGGATCGTGCCCGAGGCCAGCGGCCGAATGGAAAGATCAATGCCGTCCACCCCGCCCGCAATCCCTGCCATGTAGCACGCAATACCCATCGAAGCCGTGTCGTGGGTGTGTTGCCAGATGAGGACATCCGGCCCCAGCAACTCGCGCAAGCCCTTCGCTGTCAGATAGCACGTCCGTGGATCGGTCGTACCGGAGGCATCCTTCATGCAAACGGAATCGAACTTGACCCCCGTCTTGAGGAAACGGCGCATCACATCCACGTAGAACTCCGCGGTGTGCACCTTGTCCGAGTGGAAGGGCAGGCCCATCAGTGCAATACAAACCTGATGATGCATCCCTGCAGCCACAATCGGCTGCCCCGTGCGCGCAAGGTTCTCGACATCGTTCATGAAGTCGAAATTGCGGTCCCAGGTGGTACCGTGCTTCTTCATCAGCCGCCCTTGAAGCTCCAGTGCGGACACGCGCTGCGAGGTCAGTGAAACACCCGAGACGGACCGCGTCAGAATCTGCAGGTCCGCATCCGGCCCCACGCAGTCCCGCATCTTGTCCATGCAGTCAAAGGGACTTTCCCCTACATAAAAATAAGGCGCCTGATATCGGGCGCCCCCTCCAAACTCAAAGTGTCGAATCCCCGCCGCTGCCGCGGCTTTCATGGACGGCAGGATATCTGCCACTCGAACCCGGCCGCCAAAACAACTCTGCAGGCCATCGCGAAACGGGGTGAACATCACCCGGATGGTTTTCTTTTTTTCAGTAAAAAGCATGGCGCGCAATCAATGTTTGTTCGCGTCGATTATTCCTTCAGCTCCACCCGGGTCACCCGCGCTCCGGGGAAAGCCTGCGATACCGCCTCGTCCATCGCCTTCATCAAGCCCGCATCCGACTCCGGTGAATTGTCAGGCAACAGGGAGGTCAACACCCGGATCATCAGGCTCAGCACCATCAGCAGACCCATCACCGCCACAAAGGCGATCCCGCATGTGGTTAATAATTCAGTCTGCATGGCTTAAATCGGGCGGCAAAAGTGGGGGAGATGCTAATGATGAGCACCAGCAAAAATAAACGAAAAAGTCAGAAAACCGCTTTGAGCCCCTCCTGAAGCTCGACCATTGGGACCCTGTTGCCCCCGTGGCGCAACCCTATACGCCGAAGCGGCGGCAATCCTCCGCAAAGGCTAATCGCCCTTCCATCACGACCTCCTCACACCCCCCCAGCTTGAGGGACAGGTCCGGACCAATCCGCTCCAGCTCGCCACAGGCAATCGGCTGTTCCCGGCAGGCATCACGGGTCTGCTTTGGCCACACCTTCACCTCCCGCCCAATGCAAGCCGACCTCCGGGCATACTCCCGGACCAGCCCGTCCGCTCCACCCAAACCGAGCCGTTCCACCCAGGCCCCCAGCTCGCGCAGCGTTGCAAACAGGGCGTGCTCCACCGTCCAGCCCGCATGAGGAAACACCTGATTCAAGGAAGTCGCCTGCGGCACAAAGACATTCGCCGGAACCTCGGGAATCGTCCCTACATTCACACCTATCCCGAACAGCAGACCTTTCAAACGGTCCCCTTCCACCTCCGAAACAGCGATGGACCCCGCCAGCTTCCGCCCGTGCACGAACACGTCGTTGACCCAGCGGATGCCCGTCTTTTCTGATGGATCTGCCTCAATACCAAATGCATCCATCACCGCCAGTGTCGGTAAAACCGGGATTGCCCCCAACGCATCACAGGCATCCATGTCCACCTGGAAAAACACTGTGAGGTGCAGATTGCCTGCCAGCGCCACCCACGGACGCCCCCCTTGGCCGTGGAAGTTCTCCCCTTCCAGGGCCACGGCCACCAGGCACTTTGGCAAATCAGCCCCCTCCACCAGAAGCTCATGGATGGCATCGAACTGCGATACCGCAGAATAGCTCACCATGATGCCCAACTCTTCCGGCAATCCGGTATCGCGAGCAAACACTTCCCAAGGCTGATCCTCTCCGGCCAGGGCGCGCCAAATCCGTTCTTCCCTCGACCGCATCGGGATACAGTGCCGTCCCGCGTCCGCGAACACCCTCCATTCCGATAAAATTGCTGCCGAGTCAGTAAGGAACCGCATAAGCCTAACCAGCCACATCCGCTATAGAAGCCGCTGTCTTGAACGGGGCGGCAGACCGCAAACGGGTGGATGAGTTCATTAACGTATACGATCCCAACACTAAATGCACAACAATATAGCTAATCGCATTGCTTCAACCCGCCTCAGGCCATTGCCGGAAGACGATGCACACTCCGGTCTTGTCGAGCAGCGAAAACTCCAATGCGCCCCAAGGCCGTTTCGTCACCCGAGGCAGATTCGGATGCAGCATTTCGGGACGACGACGCACGATGTCTGTATGCAGAGCCTTGATGTCGTCCGTTTCAATGGCGATCTCTGGACGGTCTTTGGCGGCGTACTCCGGGCTTTCTACCACGTAGGCCTTGGCTCCGTCGCGGGACACAACCGCGAGGGATGCGTCCTGGTATCGGATTTCAAAACCGAGCACCTTCACAAACAAGTCCAGACCGTCTTCCATCCGGTCGAAGAACACCTTGGGTATCAGGCAAAGCATCATGTCGGTTCTCCAATTCAATCACGGGCAAACATTCAAACGGGGGTTTCCTTCCCAGGTGAAGCAGCCACCTCGAAGTGCAGGGCCAGCCAAACCGCATCCGCGCTGGTATGCGAGACGCGGTGGCGCATTCCGGCCGGGATGAGCAATGCGTCACCTGCTTTGAGGGTGAGCCGGCCTTCTTCAAACTCCAGGCCTGCCGAACCCCGCACCAGGGCCACCCACTCCGGCGTCTTCTGGTCATACCAAAATCCCGGATCGCTCCCGGCCCCAAAGGAGGCAATCTGCTCCAGCCTGAACGCAGCTCCTTCCAGCAGGGTTTCAAACAGCTCGCCGCGTCCATCATCGGCTGACGCAAACAGAGACTTCACCTCAGGTAGCATGGTGCGCGATATTGGATACAAATCGCCGACCGCGTTCCACACCAAATCGAGCCCTGCCCCCTTATGTCGCGCCTTCGGCCTTTTCAGCAGGAAGCGAGGACAGTGTTCAGTTCACCAAAGGAATGGATACGGAAGGAAGCGGCGGGCGAGGGCTGCACGCCCGGCCGGAGGGTTTGGACAGTAGGAATTCCAAGCCGGATGCCAGCGGCGATCTCGGAATCCGGATTATCCCCCACCACCAGCACCTCCCCGGGGGCGAAGTGATGCTGTGCGAGGATTGTCTCGAACCAGGCCTGTTTTCCGAGCCGACCGGGTTCGTTGATGGCGTCCACGATCAAGGCCTCGAAGGCGCCATGGAGCCCGAGTGCGAGGAACTTGCTCTCTTGCAGGCGTCGAAAGCCCGAGGTGACCACAAACTTGTACTGCCTGATGTCCAAGAGGGCGGAAAGGTCGCCGTAACCGCGCATTGGACCCGGCACTTCCAGTTCGGTTGATGCCTCCCATCCAGCGCGGAGCATTGCCGGGGAAAAACCATGCCGCTCAGCCACCCAATCGAGGGGATGGCGCCACATGTCCTCAAACGCGGAGGCGAGAGCTGTTTCCGGCAATCCCGCGGCATTCGCTTCACGGATGGCCTGGAAGACAGGCTCAAAGAACGCCCGCCCCGGTTCATCAGCGGCGGCGATGCAGTTGTCGAGATCAAGGATAAGGGCACGGATCATGGCAGGATGCCGGTGGTTACGGCTCTAGTCTGGAGGTCACAGCTCTTCGGGGCGTCGGGCAAAGAACTCGAGGTGACTACATGTCGAACATTCCAGGGCGTATCCCTCAATGACTGGTTTAAACCTCGTTCCCATCATGCCGTATCCGTGCCACCTGAAGCCGTGCCCTCTGCACTGCGAGCAGGTCACCTGCCGGCCTCCCACTTGAAACTCCAATGGCCGCGCCATCTCGGTCATCGCTGCCTTCACCGCTCTTCGGACTGCTGAACCTGCATTGCTCATGGTAGTCGGGGGGATAGTTGTGCCTGTATCGGGAGACTCCTTCACTGTAGCTAACGCCTGGAACCTCCCGCCGCAAGCGACAATACGTCTGCGATCCCGTACGGATTATTGGGACAGGTGTCCCAATAATCCGTACGGCGTGCCACTCCGTCAGGGGTGCACCTGGCTTTGAGCCAACCAAAAAAAAGCGGGATCGACAGTCAGGAGTCAGGGAACGGTGTCATCCTTTTTGAGTCAACGTCCCTCCTCGCCCTGCCGCTCCTTTCGGCCCCCGGTGTCAAAACTGGTGAGTCCAGAGCGGGGTAGCGGGGGGGCTTTAATTCAGGCGTTGCATGCGTTGGACCGGGGGCTAAAACTCTGCCCTCCGGTCTGGATTCCCGGGTTTGTTCAGCATGGCTGCCTCCGCTACAGATTCGCAACGCCCATCCCCGTCACGTCCCCCGAGGTCGTTGGCGGCGGGGATGATTTTGCAGTATGCGGTGGGAGGAGCGATGTTTCCGTTCCTGAGCCTGATGTTACGGGACCGGGGGTTCACTGTACCTGAGATTAGCATGGCACTCTTGAGTGGTGCCGGGGCGATGCTGGTGGCGCCATTTTTCTGGGGCATGCTGGCGGACCGGTTTATTCCGCTGAACCGGTTGTTTATCCTGATGAACCTGTCGGTTGCGGGTTCGGTTCTGCTCTTTTTCCGGCAGGAGTCTCACTGGTCGGTGGTGGCGGCCCTGGTTTTGTTTTATGCCTGTTACAACCCGACCCCGATTCTGACCAATGCGATAGCGCTGCAGCATTTGCCTGATCCGCAAAGGCAATTTGGCCCGCTGCGGGCCTGGGGTTCTGCCGGGTGGGTGCTGCCGTCGTTTCCCATCTTTGCCTGGCTGATGTTGAGCGGGAGTCCGAAGCTGGATTTCCTGCTTTGGCTGACGATGGCATTGGCGCTTTCGATGGCGATCACTGCGTTCTGGCTGCCACACACACCTTGTGGTGCGGTGCGCACGGCTGCCACACCGTTGGCTGGTGGATACTGGCCCTCACTGCGTCGGTTGCTGCGCAACGTGAATTACCTGATCCTCATCGGCGCTTATCTGCTGATGGCGGCCTCATTCGCGATACAGGCGTTTTATTCGCCCGTCAGGCTGGAAGATCTGGGGATGACCCGACCATGGATCGGGATGGCCCAATCGGTGGGTGTGCTTTGGGAGATCGCTTTGTTTTTTATGCGGACGGCGATTGTGCAGCGGCTGGGGGTCAAGGGATCGATTGCGGCGGGGAGTGCGGCCCTGCTGGTGCGACAACTTCTTTTTGCCTTTGGCGACAACCTTTGGGTTTTGGCGCTCAGCTACATGCTGGTGGGCACGACCGTCGTCCTGTTTCACATTGGCGTGAACCTACTGGTGGCGGCGATGGCCGAACGCGAGGTGCAATCTACTGCGCAGACGATTCTCACCCTGTGCAGTTCCGGGCTGGGACCGATCCTGGCCAACGCGACCGTGGCGCGGATGCTGGCATCGGGAGCCACCGACCTGGCGGGTGTGTTTCTTTTCGCGGCGGCGCTCACCGCCAGCGCGGGGCTGTTGATTCTGTTCTATCGCATTCCCCGCGCCCGCGGCTGAGGCAAAGTCCGATGGTCCTGGGGCCCGATCCGGCGGCTCAGAGCTTCTCCGGGTTGAGGACCACGTGCCGAATCCGCTCGCGTTTCCAGGTGTAGGTGATGTGGATCATCCCGTCGGCCGACTGGATAACGGCAGGATACGAATACTCGCCGGGTTCATCCTCAAGCACGACCGAGGCGTTCCATGTACGGCCGTCCCGCGAGAAGGCCACGTTCAACGGGGAGCGGCCCTTGGGGGTGTGGTTATAGATGAGGACTGCGCGTCCGTCGCGAAGCACGACACCATCGATACCGCTGTTGGGGTTGGGGAGTCCGATGGGCGCGGGTTTGCTCCAGGACTCGAAGGTGTCGCCCATCCAGCTTTCATAGACGGCTCCCTGGCGACTGCGGCAGAGGATCTGAACGCGTCCGTTTGGCCAGGTCAGGAGGGTTGGCTGGATGAGGCCACAATCATCGGCGGAGTGCAGCGGGGGTGTCCGTGACCAGGTCCTTCCGCCGTCGGGGGTTTGTTCCATATGGACCCGCCAACCGTGGTCCTCAGTGCTGGAGCCGCAGAGGAGCATGCCGTTGGGCAGGAGCTCGGGCTTGTTCCTGACCGGCCCCATGATGCCTTCGGGGAGGCGTTCGGGGGCGGACCAGGTCCGGCCGTAGTTGGAGGATTCCATGCGCATGCCCCACCAGTCACGCGGGTTGGGGCCGACCTTATAGAAAAGCACGAGCGGCCCCTCGGGCATCTGGAATAGGACCGGGTTCCAGCAGGGATAGCGTTCGGGCCATTGGGGGCTGACGCCCTCGGCAACCAGCTGGGGTGTGGTCCAGGCACCGTCGGCATACCTGGAGGTCCAGATGCCGACATCGGGTTCTCCTTCATCCTGGCCACCGAACCAGGCGGCCATGACCCCGTGGGGTGTATCCACGATGGTGGAGGCGTGACAGCTGGGGAATGGGGCGGAGTCGTAGATGAACTGTTTCGCGACGAAAGGTCCGGCTTCGTCGTCCGGCGTGGCGAGGGGGCTTCCGACCGTGGAGCCTCCGGCTGTGGTTGTTGGCGGGTTGGCGTGGTGTTGGCATCCAGTTTGGCCGAGGACGTTGGCGGCGAGGACGAGGGCGAGCCAGTGCGTCAGCCTGGCGTTGGCTTGGGGGTTTGTATTGGGGGTATGCATGGTTGATTGGAGTCCTGGTGAGTTGGTGGAACTTAGTCGCGGGGTGCGGTGGTCATGGGGAAATCATCTGTTCGGAAGGGGGAAGCGGGGAGGCCTTCACGGTTAAAGAGGTTCACGATGGGGTAATCGGCCCAGCCGTAGCGAACCTCGGTGGGATCATTGATGAGGGGGTGAGTGACGACGACAGTATCGTCGTTGATTTCGGCATTGGCCCAAAGGAACTGGCCATCTTCGCCGCACAGGGCGAATCCGCGGAGTTTACCGCCGCGGGCTTCGAGACCGCCACCGACATGGTCGAAGCTGAGGATGGCCCGGTTCTTTTTGATTTTCAGCTTCTTGAAGGTTGGGCCTGAGGCGACGATCTTGTGTTTGTAGGCTATGGAGCGTGCCAGCAGTGCGAGTCGTGCGCCGACGGGTTCCTTTTGGGTGGGATGAATATCATCCTTGTCACCGTAGTCGGTAATGACGGCGAGCCCGACATTCTTGAGCAGTTTGGTGGCGAGGAGCTGGGCTTCGCGCAATTCGGCCCAATCGCTTTCGCCGGGCACGGCGGCGATTTCATCGGGGGCTCGTTTGCGGTTTTTATCCCATGGAGCCAACTGGACGGCGAGGAACGGGAAATCGCCCTGGCCCCAGTCTTTGCGCCAGTTCTCGATGAGGTTGAGGAAGAGATGGCGGTATTGGAATGCGCGCCCGGCATTGGCTTCGCCCTGGTACCAGATGGCTCCGGCGATGGGGAAAGGGAGGAGTGGAGCGATCATGGCGTTATAGAGTTCGGATGGCCGCCATGGCTGGCGCGGTGCTGAACGTGAAGGTTCCTTTCCTTCGGCCCTGAGCTCGGCGGCTTCGGTCTTCCACGCTTCCAGCTCGGCGAGGTATTTGCGTTCGGTTTCCGTCCACGGATCAAGGAGTGTCTGGCGGTAGTCCGAGTGGGTGGCCAACAGGTCCCAACGCATCCAGACTTCGGCGGGGGATCCTCCCCACGAGGTATGGATCAGGCCGATCGGCACCTTGAGGGCGGCATGCAGGTCGCGTCCGAAGTAGTAGGCTACAGCGCTGAAGTCCGGCACGGTATCGGGTCCACAGACCTGCCAGGCTGCACTGACATCCTCCTGTGGTTCAGCAGCCCGCTCGCGCGGCACGCTGAACAGCCGGAGCCAGTTGTTTCTGGAGTCGGCGATCACCTGGCCAGATTCGAAGGAGCCGTTGAGCGGCCACTGCATGTTGGATTGTCCGCTACAGATCCAGACCTCGCCCATGAGAATGTCCTGCACCTCGATACGATTGTTGCCCTGAACGACGAGCGTATGCGGGCCGCCGGCCTTATGACGGGGGAGCGTGACTGACCATTTTCCGTTCCGTGCGACCGTCCTGGTGGACTTTGAGTCCAGCGCGACCGTGATTTTCTCGCCTTCATCGGCCCAGCCCCACACCCGGATGGGCCGGTCACGCTGAAGCACCATATGGTCGGTGAACAGGTGCGGCAGTCTGACATCCGCGCGGGTGGAAGGCAGAGAAGCCACCATCAGCAACCCGAACAAATGAAGGACCCCGAGGGCAGGAATGCGCGGACTCATGCGGTTCACTCCAGCCCATCATCCACGGATCGTCAACGGGGAAAACGGCGATGTAGCCACTTCAAAGATAAGGTGTTGCCAGGCGGGCCAGGCCATCGCGGAGGCGCACAGGAAAGGAGCGGTTATCCAGATCTGCGAGGGTGACTTCGCGGGCGGCCCTCAGTTTGTGTTCCACGAGGGCTTCCAGGCCGGAGGCGAGATTGTCGTCGTAGCATTCCAGGTTGAACTCGAAATTGAGGCGCAGGCTGCGCGGATCCCAATTGGAGGATCCGATGAGGGACCAAACTCCATCGACCACCATGAGTTTGGAATGGTCGAAAGGCGGGGGTGAGAGGAAGACGCGGCATCCTTTCTCGAGCACCTGCCAGAGCTGGGCGGAGCGGGCCCAGTTGACCAGGCGCACGTTGCAGATCTCGGGGAGGATGATACGGACGTCGACCCCTCGCATGGCGGTGACGTTGAGGGCCCGGATCACGGGGGCATCCGGCAGGAAGTACGGGGTCAGGACGCGCACGCAGCGAGTGGCTGAGGACAGGGCGGCGATCAGGGCATCGGGCAGCTTCTCGAAGTCTTCGTCGGGTCCATCGGGTATGCCGCGCGCCCAGGCATTTCCGGCGTGCGGAGTGGTTGGGGGAAACCAGCGGGGGCCGGAGAGGGATTCGCCGGTGGCAAAGGCCCAGTCGATGGCGAAGGCTTCCTGCATTTGCATCACGACGGGTCCTTCTATCAGGAAATGGAGGCACTGGATGGGATCATGCGGCCGGAGGGAGCGCCAATGTCCTTCGCGGATATTCGTACCTCCGGCGAACCCGGTCTGTCCGTCGATGACGAGGATCTTCCTGTGGTTCCTGAGGTTGGCGTATTGGAAGAGGCGGGGCACACGTGTCGGGAGGAAGGTGGCGCACCTCACCCCTGCACGCCGCAGCCGTCCCAGGATGGTTGGGCGGCTGTAACGCGCGCCCACGTCGTCTACCAGGACCCTGACTTCAACACCGCGCTGAACGGCTTGTTGCAGGGCATGGACGAAGCGATCGCCTGCGCGGTCGTTGTCGAAGATGTAGCTCAGGAGGGCGATTGAGTTGCGGGCCTCTTCGATGGCCTGGAGCATGGCGGGGAAGGCTTCATCGCCATCGAGCAGGGGGACGACGCGGTTACCGGGCTGGAGGGATTGTCCGGTGAGCGAGTGGATGGCACGGGCGAGACCCTGGAGGTTAGGGAAGGCGGAGTTCCATTCGCGGGCTTTGGTCAGGTCACGTTCACTGGCCTGAGTTTCCGGACGTTGCTGCCAGGCTGTGCGGACGCCCAGCGAAGCTGCTTTGCGCTGAATGCGATTGATCCCGAGGCAAAAGTAGGCGGTCGAGCCGATGAGCGGGGCAAGCCAGACCAAGCCGACCCAGGCGATGGCTGCCCGGCTGTCCCGTTTCCAGAGCACGGCATGCACCGTAGCGACGCTGGCGAGGAGCAGGTTCAGCGCTGCCAGGAACCACGGCCACAGGTCAGCCAGATTCCACATGCGACCTCAGGCGATAGCAGGGCGTGTGATTTCCGCCAAGCATGCACCCTTACAAACGTGCAGCAGCATGGCATGCGATCGTGTTGCAGGGGGCTTCGCGGGGTGGCAGGATCCAGTGTTGCGCAGGCGGGATGCATTCATGGTCGGGAAGTCGGCACGACTTAATTCTGGTGGCTGGCTCGATAGAGTTGTCGCCGGTGGGGACCGGGATGGGCGGGCTGAAAGACAGCCTGGCCCGAGGAGTCGGTGGTGACTGGTGATGAGGTCCACTCCAGCAGGTTAACCGTAGTCTCGATGAAGTAGGTCTGGATGGGAGCTCCGCTGAGCAGGAGCATGGGCGGATTTGGACTTGAGGCCAGGGCATGAAGTTTGGCTCGGGGCGGTTTCAACGCCGGCAGGCGAACGACGACTTCGTCTGCCGACTCATTTCGAAAAAGAAAGTAGTCACATTCCAGTGCGGGACCTTTGGTGGGAGGGCCGAGGAGACCGGGGACTCCTGCGGCGACGACCCTGGCAGGAATCGATTCGAGGACGAGCGGCCAGTCGATTGGCTCGACGGCTTCCCCATCGGCATTCCAGATTCGGGCGACGATGCGGGCTGTATCGGACTGGTAATTGAGCCGGAGCCAGAACCATGCATTTGCGTGCCAATCAACGGGAATGGATTGACTGGTTCCGGAGGTTTCATTTTGAAGCACTGCCTGAGCGAGCCCCGGGCCGTCGATGGACACCGTCAGGCTGAGGCCGAAGCCGGGATCGGCACCGAGGACGAGCCCCCCGCAGGACGATCCGGCTGCAGGCAGCTGCGCGACTCGCACGCGAGCGAGGATACCCTGGTCCGCACCGCTCAGGGGTGCTGTCCGCAACAGGCAGCGTTGCCCGGGCGGGACGGAGAGCATTTTGTTTGCGCGATAGAATTCGACGGGGGTGCTGTTTGTGGACCGCCACATGCTGGACGGAAGGCTGAAGTCGTCCTGCACAGCCTGCATTTTCGAGCCGGCCTCGGCTGGAAGGCCGAAGCGGCGAACTTCTACCCGCTGCAGGTAGAGTTCATCGGTGGTGGAGAGACGAAAGTCCGCAGCACCGTTCTGGGAATTCAGGAAGCGGGCTTCATGGAGAGTGAAGCTGGCGTGTTTCCATTGGCGAGTTCCGGTCAAGGGCACGTGCTGCAGCGTGGGTGTGTATGCGCCATTTGGGGGGGCGTTGGTGTCTGATCCGTCGAACTCGAGCGTAAACGAGCCGTTGGCGGTGTCGAAGTAGTCGACGCCCACGTTCACGTGCATCTGCCCGGTCCACTTGAAGGAGTCGTCGATGCGGAAGTAGAAGTAGCGTCCGGCGTGCTGGCTTGGCACTGACACGCGGCAGGGCTGGCCGGCGGCGGTAGTGGCCGTTGTGAGGCCGTCGGCGGACTCGACCTGCAGCAGGCCGGCGCTGAGGTTGGTTGCGGCGAGCTGGACTGAGACACGGCTGAAATCGCTGAAGGGACCCTGGATAGGAGGAGGGATAATTCCCTGATGGAAGATGTCGGCAAAGTGGCGGTTGAGCGTGATGTATTCGCGGCCGTATTCCAGCGATTCTGCGATATCCGTGCCTTCATGGAATTCGTTCCAGGTTTCGATCATGACCATACTGGACGGTTTGCGGAGGAAGCGGTTCCAGTTGCTTGAGAAGAATGCACCGGCGTCCCGTTCGACAACGAGTGGTTGACGACCGGGCACGGCGGAGTGGTCATAGCCGGGTCCGAGAGACGCGA
>JBMTVN010000059.1:0-16712 GCA_049451415.1 Limisphaerales bacterium
CCGACGATTCTGGTGACATCCGGGGAGCACTATGGGGGGGTGTTGAACTCTGACTTTGATTACGTGAGGTACCTGGGGACGTTGGCGGCGGAGGGTATGAACTACACCCGGATTTTTGCGGGGGGGGCTTATGTTGAGCCGTTAGGGGCGTTTAACATACCGCGGAACACCTTGGCGCCGGACGGGGAGAAGTTGATTGCGCCTTGGGGGAGGAGCAGTGAGCAGGGGTATGCTGGAGGGGGTAACAAGTTTGATTTGGGGAAGTGGGATCCGGAGTATTTTGCGCGGCTCAAGGGGTTTCTACGGGAGGCGGGCCGACAAGGTATTGTGGTCGAGGTTGTCTTGTTTTGTCCTTTTTATGGCGACGAACAATGGGCCTTGAGTCCGCTGAACCGCCGCAACAACGTCAATGGTACTGCCGAGGTTCTGCGGACCGATGTCTACACGTTGGATCGTAGCGGGGGTTTACTGGAGATTCAGGAGCGGATGGTTCGGAAATTTGTGGAGGAGTTGCGGGATTTCGACAACTTCTTCTATGAGATTTGCAACGAGCCTTATTTTGGAGGCGTGACTTTGGAGTGGCAGCATCGCATGGCGGAGGTGATTGTGGACGCGCAGAAGGGTCATGCTGGGCCGAAGCTGATTGCGCAGAACATTGCCAATGGCAGTGCGAAGGTGGGATCGCCTCATGCGGCAGTCTCCATACTGAATTTCCATTATGCGAGCCCGCCTGAGACGGTGGGCATGAATTACGGACTGGGTCGGGTAATCGGGGATGATGAGACGGGGTTCCGGGGGACGAACGATGTTCCTTACCGGCTGGAGGGCTGGGATTTTGTGATGGCTGGAGGCGGGTTGTATAACAACCTGGATTATTCTTTTGTGGTTGGGCACGAGGATGGGACTTTTGTCACACCACCGACTGCGCCTGGTGGGGGCAACCGGGTGTTTCGCCGGTCGATGAAGGCCCTGGGTGATTTCATACGTTCCTTTGACTTTATTGCCATGCGGCCGGACGGGGAGGTCGCGCGGGTGGTGGGGCCAGAGGGTGTGAGTGCGCGGGTATTAGCGGAGGCGGGCAAGTCCTATGCGATTTACTTTCGCCGGACCGATGCGCCTGAGAAAAATCCAGAAAAGCAATTCAGCCGGGGTGAGCTGAAGGTGAGATTGGAGCTGCCTGCTGGCAGGTATGGGTTGGAGTGGGTCGGGACGAAGGAGGGTAAGGCTTTAGGGGGCGGAGACGTGGATCACAAGGGTGGGGAGTTGGTGTTGGAGGCCCCGGAATTTGTGGATGATATCGCCTTGGGGATACGCGTGAGGCCGTGAGGCTTGTTTTTCCGCTGAGTGCGAGTTGCAGCCTGACATGGGCGACTTTGGTCTTGTGTGAAGCGGGGCTAATCCGATCAGAGCTTCTGGCCGTCCTGAAGCAGTTGTTCCCTTAGGATGGTATAGTCGATGTCCTGCACCGGTTGGTTGTGGTCGATGGCTTGGGCCGCGGCGGTGGCGGCGCTTTGGGCCAGGATCATGAAAACCGGCTCCATGCGAATGGAGCCGAAGGCGATGTGTGAACTCGAGATGCAGACGGGGACTAGCAGGTTGGTGCAGTCGGATTTACGGGGGGTGAGTGAAGAGTAGCCAACGCGGTAGGGTTCGGGGACTCCGACGCCGATGTCGCCTTCGTTTTGCACGTGGCCTTCGGGGGTGACGTAGCGTTGGGCGTTGTGGGAGTCGAGCACGTACGAGCCCATACCTATGGAGTCTGTTACCTCCCTGCGTCCCAGGACTTCATGTTCGGTCATGGCATGGACACCGAGCATGCGCCGGGCTTCGCGGACGTAGATCTGGTGCGGCCAGTGGTTGTTGTCGACGAACTCATCAGCAGCGAGTCCCCACTTGCTCATTTCCTGACGGACCTCCTCCGGGACGCGCGGGTCATTGGCGAGGAAGTACATCAGGCCCTGTTGGTAGTCTGTGTGCTCCTGGAGGATTTCCTTTCGGCGTGTGTAGGAGGCTTCAGGGTAATCGTAATTCATGCCGATGTTGTCGGTGCTGACGGGACCGTGGTTGTTGGTGTCCGTTTTCAGGTTGGGAACGGGGTCGAATTTCTCGAACGTTTCACGCCATCCGGTGGCGAAGACGCGGGCGAGCAGTTCATAGCGATCGGGGTCGTAGTTGGCTGGTTTGGGGAAAGGTATGCGGTTATCGGGGTGGCGTGAGAGGCACATCCGGTAGCAGTAGGCCTGCAGGCGGTGATCGGCTTCGCCTTTGGTTCCCGGGGGTTCGGGTGAGATAAGGGGGAGGAGGCCGCTGGTGGGGTCACCGGGGATGCGGTAGGGATCGACGGGCTTCTTGAAGTGATGCCCGTGATGGAGGACGCCGACCTGGACCCCGTTCCAATTTTCGTTGTAGGTGCTATTGGCTTCGCGGCCGACGTGGTAGGGGACGCCTGCTGCAGCCATCAGGTCGCCTTCGTAGGTGGCGTCGATGAACATGGTGCCGCGGTAGAGTGCGCCGTCGAGGGTGCGGAAGGACTGGATGCGTTTGTCGCTATGCAGGTGAACTCCGGTTTCGCGGTTCAGCCAGGCGTTGCGGTGGACGGTGATGTTGTGTTCGTGGATGAGATCTTCGAAGACCTGTTCAGCGACGTGGGGTTCAAAGATCCACATGGTGCGGTTGGCGCCGTCCATGGCGGGTGTGCCCTGGCCGCGGTTGCCGTAGTCTTCCCTCGCTTGCCATTTCCACGCTTCGGGCTGGTCATAGTGTTGCCAGACGCGGTGGTAGAATTCACGGGCGAGTCCGCCGATGACGGCTTTGTTGCCGGTATCTGTCCAGCCCAGTCCGCCTGATGACAGCCCGCCGAGGTGGGTGTCAGGGCAGACGAGGATGACAGATTTACCGAGGCGGGCGGTTTGGACCGCGGCGATGACCCCGGCGGAGGTGCCGCCGTAGACCACGACGTCGGCCTGGTGTGTTGCGGAGGGTTGGTGTGGGGTGCGGCAGGAGCAGAGGAGTAAGGCTAGAGCTGTGGCGAGGAGAGAGCTGCGGTGCATGCCGGCGAGGCTAAGGGAGGCAGGGTGGGGGGGCAAGGCCTTCTGGCGGGGGCGTTGGTGGTGAGTGGCGTGCGGATAGAAAGTCGGAGGGGAGGCTGGAGACTGAGGGGGGCGGATAAGAGGTCTGTTCCTTTATCGTGTCCGCCAACCCTAGGAGCACAAAAGGTCTGTCCCTTTGTGCGAACAGGGGGGCTACAGGGGGGATGGTGTGATGTGGGGGGAGTGGGGCTATTCCGACGCACCAGCCCCCTGGTGCGGAGGTCATCGTGATGTCCGGATCCTGGCAGCTGATGGATTTGACCGAGGCAGCGGGCTTGGAACGGAGGCGGGGGAAGATTACCTGAGGCTGGCCAATGCGGAGGCGGCGGAGTCGATCCCGGCGAGGGAGGTTGAGATCGTATTGAGCAGCGTGTTGGGGGCGAGGCCGAGCGTGAGGATGGCGAGTATCAGGATGGTGCAGAGCAGGCGGGTGCGGGTGCAGATATGGATTGTGGGGAGGTTTTCGCCGTTACCGAAGTAGGCTTCGCGGATGACGGAGAGGTAGTAATAGATGGCGATGGCGGCGTTGACCACCGTGATGATGACGAGGGCGGTATGGCCTTGGTGGAGGGCTGCCTTGAGCAGGGCGAGTTTTCCGATGAACCCGGGGAATGGGGGGAGGCCGGCGAGGGCGAAGATGCCTACGAGGAGCGTGATGGCGAGCAAAGGGGAGCGGCGGTGGAGGCCGGCGAGGTCAGCGATGGCGAGGTTGGTGCCATCGCGCGAGGCGCGGGAGATGACGACGAAGCAGGCGAGGACCATGAGCATGTAGCTGGTGATGTAGTAGAGCGAGGCGGTGAAGCCGGCGGCGTCCATGGCGACGAAACCGACGAGGACATAGCCGGCGTGGGCGATGCCGGAGAAGCCGAGGAGGCGTTTGAAGTCTGTTTGGGCGAGGGCGATGAGGTTGCCGTAGGCCATCGAACCGATGGCGAGGCATGACAGCAGGGTGATGATGGTTTCGTGTTGGGGGGAGGCGAGCGAGACGAGGCGGACGAGGACGGCGATGGCGCCGAGTTTGGGGAGGGAGGCGATGAGGCCGGCGGTTTCATTGGAGCCGCCCTGGTAGACGTCGGGTGTCCAGAAGTGGAAGGGGAAGACGGCGAGCTTGTAGTAGAGGCCGGCGAAGAGCATGGCGAGGCCGACCGTGGCGAGGGGGGTGGCGAGCTGGGGTTGGAGTTTTTCCATCATGACGGGGATGGAGGTGGATCCGGTGATGCCGTAGAGGTAGCTCAGGCCAAAGAGCATGGTGCCGTTGGCGGCGACGCCGAACATGATGTATTTGATGGCGGACTCCATTTGGGAGCGTTGTTGTGGGCGTTCCCGGCGCATGGGGATGAGGAAGTAGAGAGGGAAGGAGGAGAGTTCGAGCGAGACGATGAGCGTGATGAGGTCGATCGAGCTGACGAGGAGGAAGAGGCCGGTGGCGCTGACGGTCATGAAGAGGAAGTATTCGGGTTTGGCATCTTCGCGGATATCGGGGAGTTCGCCGCTGAGCCAGACGACGAGGAAGAAGCCGATACTGAGGGCGAGCTTGAGCCATTGGGAGAAGGCATCGACGCGGTAGGCGCCATTGAAGAGCGTATCGGACTGGCCGAGGGCGGCGAGGCTGGTGGCGATCGTGGCAGCGGCGATGATCCAGGCGGCGTTTTTGGCGGCGCGGGCTTCATTCTCGCCGAGGGCGATGATGAAGAGGACGAGGGCGCCGGCGAGGAGCGTGAGTTCGGGTAGGAAGGCCATAGTGGTTTAGCGTGTCTGGGTGGGTTGTGCGGCCAGCTGGGGTGGATTTGAGGGCTGGGCTGGGGCCGGGAGGTTTTGGGCGTTGAGTTGTCCGGCGCTGGCGCCTGCGACCACGTTCTCCATGAGGTTTTGGACCGTGGCATGCATGACATGGGTGAAGGGGGCGGGTTTGAGTCCGATCCAGAAGACGAAGACCAGGAGGGGGGCGAGGGTGAGGATTTCGCGGCTATTGAGGTCGAGGATGCCGGCATGTTTGGGGTTATTGGTGCCGCCGTAGGCGATGCGTTGGAGCATCCGGAGCATATAGGCGGCGGCGAGGACCACGCCGGGGATGGCGAGCAGCATCCAGGTCTTGGACCAGGCGAAGCCGCCGGCGAGGACGAGGAATTCGCCGATGAAGCTATTGGTGCCGGGGAAGGCCATGGAGGAGAGGGCGAAGACACCGGCGAAGGTGGCGAAGACGGGCATTTTCTGGCCCATGCCGGCGGCTTGATCGAGATCGCGGGTATGGAGGCGTTCGTAGATCATGCCTACGAGGATGAAGAGGGCTCCGGTGGTGATGCCGTGGTTGACCATGACGAGGATGGAGCCTTCGATGCCGTCTTTATTGAGGGCGAAGATACCGAGAGTAGCGAAGCCCATGTGGCCTACACTGGAGTAGGCGACGAGCTTTTTCAGGTCGGACTGGGCGAGGGCTGTGAGGCCTCCATAGACGATGGCGGTGAGGGATAGTCCGATCATGATGGGGGTGAAGAGGTGGGTGGCGTAGGGGGTAATGGGCAGGCAGAAGCGGAGGAAGCCGTAGGTGCCCATTTTGAGGAGGACGCTGGCGAGGATGACACTACCGGCCGTGGGGGCTTCCACGTGGGCGGCCGGGAGCCAGGTATGGAAGGGGAACATGGGGACCTTGATGGCGAACGAGAGAGCGAAGGCGATGAAGATCCACGTCTGGAAAGCATTGGAATAATCGCCGCCCATGAGGTCGGGGATATGGAACGTGCCTTGTTTAAGGAAGAGGGCGATGATGGCGACCAGCAGGAAGATGGATCCGGCCATCGTATAGATGAAGAACTTGAGAGCGGCGTAGACCTTGCGTGGTCCGCCCCAGATACCGATGAGGAGGGCCATGGGGATGAGCATGGCTTCCCAGAAGACGAAGAAGAGGACGAAATCCAGGGCACAGAACACGCCGACCATGGCGCTTTCCATAATTAGGAGGCAGACGAGGAATTCCTTGATCCGGGTTTGGATGTAGCGCCAGGAGGCGGAGACACAGAGGGGCATGATCAGCGTGGTGAGCAGGACGAGGAGGAGGCTGATGCCGTCGATGCCGAGCGTATAATTGACGTGGAGGGCGGGGATCCAGGCGTGGTGTTCTGCGAACTGGAACAGGTGGGTATCGGGGTTAAAGCGTGAGTAGAGCGGGAGTGAGAGGACAGCGATGGCGGTGGTGGCGGCGAGGGTCCACCAGCGCTGGGATTTTTCGCTGGGGAGGACCGCGGTGATGATGGCGGCGACCAGGGGGCTGAAGATCAGGAGACTCAGCCAGGGGAGGTCATTGGATGGGAGTAGGTCAGTCATGGTGTTGCGTTTAGAGCACGAGCCAGGCGAAGAGGATGATGATGGCGACAGCGAAGGCGAAAGTGAGGTTTTCCTGGAGGCTGCCGCGTTGGAGAGTGCGGAGTTGAGTGCCGATGCGGCCGACCGTGAGGGCTACGCCATCGACCACGCCATCGATGATTCGGTTATCGAAGAGGCCGGCGGTGCGGGAGGAGCGCATGAGCGGGAGGAGGCCGCCGGCGCGGTAGATTTCACCGACCAGCGAATCGATCCACTGGATAGGTTTACGGGCGAGCCAGAGGAAGGCCTGGCCGCCTTTGCGGTAGAACCAGTCGAGGTCGAGACTGATTTTGGCTTCCGGCTCGAGTTTCTTGAGGAGCAGGAAGAAGCCGAGGGCAGTGAACAGGAGGACCTGGAGCGTTTCCG
This sequence comes from Limisphaerales bacterium, assembly GCA_049451415.1. Lineage (GTDB taxonomy): Bacteria > Verrucomicrobiota > Verrucomicrobiia > Limisphaerales > JAHDYP01 > JBMTVN01. The sequence continues at coordinate 6,816 of JBMTVN010000059.1, forward strand.
AGACGTGGTAGGACGTGTAGGGGTGGTATTCCACGTTCTGGTGGGGGAGCATATCGTAGAGGTAGGGGGTGTAGACCCCGATGAAGATACAGAGGAACGAGGCGATGGCCATGGCCGCCATCATGTTCCAGGGTGGTTCCTTGGCGGCGTTCCAGGTGGTTTCGCTGCAGTTCCGCTTACCGAACCAGATGAAGTAGGGGACCTTGAGGCCCGTGTGGAGAAACGTTCCGGCGGAGGCGAGCATGAGCAGGAAGGCGGCGGTTGTGTGATCGTGTTCGAAGCCGGCGGCGACGATCATGGATTTACTGACGAAGCCGCTGAAGAGGGGGAAGGCGGAGATCGAGAGGCCGCCGATGAGCGTGAAGACAAACGTCCAGGGCATTTTTTGCCAGAGGCCGCCGAGATCGGTGAATTTGCTTTGGCCGGTCATGTGGAGGACAGAGCCGGTGCCCATGAAGAGCAGGCCTTTGTAGAGGATATGGGCGAAGGCGTGGGCGCAGGCGCCGTTGATGGCGAGCTGGGTGCCGATGCCGACACCGGCGACCATATAGCCGACCTGGCTGACGATATGGTAGGCGAGGAGGCGGCGGGCGTCGTTTTCGAGAACCGCGTAAACGACACCGTAGAGGGCCATGGCCACGCCGAGGGGGACGAGGATTTCCATGCCGGCGAAACCACGGCAGAGGGCGTAGACGGCGGTCTTGGTGGTAAAAGCGCACATGAACACCGAGCCGTTGAACGTGGCCTCGCCGTAGGCGTCGGGCAGCCAGGCGTGGAGCGGGGGCACGGCGGCGTTGAGGATGAAGCCCGTCATGACGAGGTAAGCGGCGGCGGTGGGGTGATGGACGTCGAAGCTATCGAACGCGAGGCTTTGGGTGGTGCCGTAGTGGAGGATGATACCGGCGAGGAGGATGACGCCGCCGGCCATATGGACGAGCAGGTAGCGGAAGCCTGCGGCGGTGGATTGGGGGCGGCGGCGGAACCAGATCAGGAAGACCGAGGAGAGGGCCATGAGTTCCCAGAACACGAAGAGCGTGAGGAGGTCGCCGGCGTAGATGGCGCCGAGGGAGCCGCCGACGTAGGTCCAGGCGGCGAGGTGCTGGGTGTCTTCCTTGACGTGCAGGCCGTAGAGCGTGGCGATGATGGCCATGAGGGACATGATGTAGGCGAAGACCTGGCTGAGGGCATCGACGCGTCCGAACGTGAGCGTCCATTCGAGGAATTCGACTTGGCCGAAGAGGCCGCCGCCGGCGGGCATCCGCCAGATGTGGAGGAACGTGAGGAGGGGGATGGTGATGAGCCAGGGGCGTTTGAGGGCGGTGGGGAGCAGCGGCAGGACGAGTCCGCCGAGGATCATGAGCAGTGCGGGGTGCAGCCAGAGATCACCGATCATAGTAGTCCTCCCTTTGCATGATGCCGGCGTGGCCGAAGGCCTTGGAGACGATGATGATGAGAACGCAGGCGAGGAAGCCGAAGACGGACCAGAAAGCGGGCCAGTGTTCTGCGTTGGTGTGGGCGTGTTCCTTGTCGACGACGCCCGGGATGGCATCGAGCACGACCAGGATGATGAGGGCGGCGAGGGAGATCCGGATCACCGTCTTGAGGTGGTTACGCAGGAACTGGATGAGTTGGACGAGCTTCATGGTTTATCGTAGTGGGCGGGCCTTGGCGGTCGGTTGAATTGGGGGTGTGAGGTCATGGGAAGAGTTGTCGGGCGAAATTCATGAAAAAGTCGGGGTAGATCCCGATGATGACCGAGATGACGGCCGTGAGAGTGAGGGGGACGACCATGGCGGCCGGGGCTTCTTGGTAGTGATGTTTGGCATCGGCGGAGTTGGGTTTGCCGAAGAAGCCCTGGTAGACGACGGGGGCGAAGTAGGCGGCATTGAGCAGCGTGCTGGAGATGAGGACGATGATGATGAGGATGGAGCGGGCATCGATGGCCCCGATGAGTAGATACCATTTTGTGATGAAGCCGGCTACCGGGGGTGCGCCGATCATGGAGAGAGCGGCGATGCCGAAGGCTCCGAACGTCCATGGCATGGCACGTCCGAGTCCGTGCATTTCCGAGATATTCTTTTTATGGGTGGCGACGTAGATGGCGCCGGCGCAGAAGAAGAGCGTGATCTTGGAGAATGCGTGATTGGCGATATGCACCAGGCCGCCTTCGACGCCGTGGGGGGTGAGCAGGGCGACGCCGAGGATGATATAGGAGAGCTGGCTGACCGTGGAGTAGGCGAGTCGGGCCTTGAGGTTATCCTTACTGAGGGCGATGACTGAGGCCATGATGATCGTGAACGAGACGAAGTAGGCCGTGGGGAGGCCGAGATTGAGGTCATGCATGAGGTCGATACCGAAGACATAGAGCATGACGCGGACTGTGGAGAAGACGCCGACCTTGACCACGGCGACTGCGTGGAGGAGGGCACTGACCGGGGTGGGGGCGACCATGGCACCGGGGAGCCAGTGGTGGAGGGGCATGATGCCATTTTTGGCGAAGCCGAGGATACAGGCGATGTAGAGTGCGGTGATCAGGCCGTGGTGGACAGTGGGAGGGATGATGCCCGTTTGGGCGTTTTGGGCGAAATCGAGTGAGCCACTGAGGACATAGATGACCACCATGGCGGGGAAGATGAGGCCCTTGGCTGTGGTGGTGAGGTAGATCATGTATTTCTGGGCGCCTTCGTAGCCTTCCTTGTCCTGGTGATGGGCGACCAGCGGGTAGGTGGTAACACTGACGATTTCGTAAAAGAGGTAGAGTGTGAGCAGGTTATCGGAGAAGGCGCAGCCGATGGCCCCGAAGAGCGCGAGGGCGAAGCAAGTATTGAATCGGGTTTGGGCGTGTTCCTTGAGGCCGCGCATATAGCCGGCGGAGTAGAACACCGTGATCATCCAGAGGAAGGAGGCGGCGACCGCGAACAGCATGCTCAGGGCGTCGGCGCGGAGCGAGATGCTGAGGCCGGGGAGCATTTCGAACACCGTGTAATGGAGGGTGGTGCCGTTGCGTATCGTGGGGATGAGCGAGGCCGTGATACCGAACAGCGTTGCGGCGGCGAGGAATGAGACGGCTTCGCGGAGGTTGGGTTTACGTCCGGTGGCCATGACGAGGCCGGCGCCGGCGAGCGGGGCCAGGATGGCGAGCAGGAGGCGGATATCTGTTACGGGAGGTTCCATGCGTTACCCATTGAGATCAGACAGTGACTTCGTGCTGATGGAGCGGTAATTCCGGTAGACGGCGATGACGATACTGAGGGCGATACAGACTTCGGCGGCGGTGAGGCCGAGGATAAAGAGGACAGCGATTTGGCCGATGGTGCGGTCGGGGGCCATGAAGCGGTTGAGGGCCATGAAATTGAGGGCGGCGGCGGCGAAGATCAGTTCACCGGCGATGAGCATGCCGACGAGCGTTTTGCGTCGGAGCAAGCCGAAGACACCGGTGGCGAAGAGGAACGCCGCGACGGCGAGGTAGACCGTGGGTTGTTGGTGGAGCGGTTCCATTAGGGTTTAGTGCGTCCGTAGCGTGCGATCACGAGGGCGCCGAGGATGGCGACCAGGAGCACGAGTGAGATCGTTTCGAAGGCGAGGCTATAGGTGGTGAGGAGGGAGATGCCGAGGTCGCGGAGAGTGCCGAGTGATTCCGGAGTGGTGATGGGTGTCCAGGGGTGTTGGAGGCCGAGGCGGGTGAGGCCGTAGCAGGCGCCGGCGGCGATGGTGAGGGCGGTGATACCCCAGGCGATGGATGAGGTTTTTGATCCGGGTTCGGATTGTGGTTCATCGGGTTCGGCGAGCATGACCGCGAAAATGACCGTGACGCAGACTGCGCCGACATAGATGAGGATTTCCATGAGGGCGAGGAACGGGCTATGGAGGAAGTAGTAGAGGCCGGCGAGGCCGAAGGAGCAGAGGGCGAGGCCGCAGACGCTGTGGATGAGGCGGCGACTGGAGACGGCGAGCAGGGCGCCGGCGACAGTGCCGAGGACGGCGAGGCCGAATGCCAGCGTGATGATGAGTCCTGACGCGGGGAACGTATTCATTCGGTCGTGCTGGGTTCGCTGCGTTTGACGAGGTCGATCTGGTAGAAATTATCCTTACTGGTACTGGCGAGGTTATATTCCTTGGAGAACGCGAGGGCCTCCACGGGGCACACTTCGACGCAGGAGCCGCAGAGGCTGCATTTTGTGAAGTCGAGTTTGAAGTCGGTGACTGACTTGCGTTTTTCGCCTTCGCGTTTGATGCCATCGACCACGATACATTCGCTGGGGCAGGCTTTTTGGCAGGATTTGCAGGCGATGCAGAGGGATTTGCCGGTTTCGGGGTCATTGACCAGGACCACGTGGCCGCGGTAGCGGCTGGGGATGGGGAGAGTTTCGTGGGGGTAATGGACCGTGACCTGTTTTTTGAAGAACTGCTGGAGGGTGATGCGCATGCCTGTGAGGAGGCTGACGAATCCGCCGACCAGGTCTTTGATGGCTTGTTTCATGGTGATTAGAACAGTTTGAGCATCACGCCGGTGAGCAGCAGAGTTCCGAGCGAGATGGGGATGAGGATTTTCCAGGACAAGTTGAGCAGGCGGTAGAACTGGGTGCGGGGGAAGGTCCAGCGGACCCAGACCACCGTGAAGATGAGGAAGTAGAGTTTGAGGAGGAACCACCAGACGCCGTCGAAGTAGCCGATGGGGCTTTGCCAGCCGCCGAGGAAGAGGATGGTGGCGATGGAGCAGCCGACGACGATATTGGCGTATTCGGCCATGAAGAAGACACCGAAGCCCATGCCGGCATATTCCGTGAAGGCGCCGGCGACGAGTTCCGATTCTGCTTCCGCCATATCGAAGGGGGCGCGGTTGGTTTCAGCGAGCATGCAGGTGAAGAAGATGACGAACGTGACGGGCATGAGCGGGTTGGCGAGCAGGTTAAAGAGGTTCCATTTCCAGAAGCCGCCGGCCTGTTGGTTGACGATTTCGCGGAGGTCGGTGGTGCCGGTGATCATGAGCACCGTGAGGACGACGAGCAGCATGGGTATTTCGTAGGCGACGTCTTGGGAGACCACGCGGGCGGCGGAGATGATGGCGTATTTATTGCGTGAGGCCCAACCGCCGAGCATGAGGGCGAGGACATTGATGGAGCCGAAGGCGAAGACGAGGATGAGGCTGATATTGAGGTCGCGTGCGCCGAGGTTTTCGCTGAAGGGGAGGACGGCGAGGCACATGAGGGCGGGGGCCATGACGAGTACGGGGGCGAGGCGGAACAGCGTGCGGTCGGCATCGGGCGGGACGAGCACCTGTTTGGAGAGGAGTTTAAGGGCGTCGGCGATGGGTTGGAGGAGTCCGGCGGGTCCGACTTCGGTGGGGCCGGGGCGGCGTTGGAAGCGGCCGGCGCCCTTGCGTTCGACCCAGACCAGGTAGGCGGCGTTGAGGCCGACGAAGGCCATGATGCCGGCGACGTAGGCGAGCAGTCGGAATGGTTCGGGGATTTGCACGTTGGTTGGGGATTAGCGGTCGATATCTGGGATGACGAGGTCGAGGCTACCCATGACGGCGAGGGCGTCGGGGAGCATCATGCCCTGGGTGGATTCCTCGTAGAGCGTGAGATTGGCGAAGCAGGGGGTGCGGAGTTTGACGCGGTAGGGGATGTCCTTTCCATCGCTGACGATGCGGATCATGAGGCGGCCGCGGGCGGCTTCGACCGCGTAGCAGTAATCGCCGGGGGGTAGTTTGACGACCTTGGGGACTTTGCTTTGGTAGGGTCCATCGGGGAGTTGGTCGAGGGCTTGTTCGATGATACGGATACTTTGTTCGATTTCGACCATGCGGACGAGGTAGCGGGCCATGCAATCGGCTTCGGGGTAAGTGGGGACGATGAAGTCGAGGTCAGGGTAGACCGAGTAGGGTTCGGCGCGGCGGACGTCGTAGGGGATGCCGGCGCCGCGGATGACGGGGCCGGTGGCGCCGTAGCGTCGGCACATTTCGGCCGGGATGGGGCCGATACCCTCGAGGCGTTTACGGAGGATGATATTGCCGGTGACGAGCTGGCGGTACATGTCCAGGCGGGGGCGCATGTAGCGGCAGAACTCCCGGGTGCCGGTGAGGAAGTTGTCATCGACGTCGTTGTAGAGTCCTCCGAAGCGGTAGTAGCAGTAGGTGAGGCGGGCGCCGGTGATCGCCTCGAGGAGGTCGAGGATTTTTTCCCGGTCATCGAAGGCATAGAGGAGCGGGGTAAAGCCGCCGAGGTCGAGGAGGAAGGCGCCGAACCAGACCAGGTGGGAGGAGATGCGGTTGAGTTCCGAGGTAATGACACGGATGTATTCGGCGCGCGGGGGGACTTCGATCCCGGCGGCCCGTTCGACCACGCCGACCCAGGCGTGGGTATAGGTCATGGCGGAGAGGTAATCGACGCGGCTGGTATTGGGCAGGTATTTGGCGTAGGAGCGGTTTTCGCCCATTTTTTCGTGCATCCGGTGGATGTAACCGGGGACGGGTTCCGCTTTGAGGATGTATTCCCCGTCCATGGTGAGCTTGACGCGGAGGACGCCGTGGGTGGCGGGGTGTTGGGGGCCGAGGTTTAGGACGAACGTTTCCCGTCCCTGGGCGTCGGGTACCGAGCTGGCTGTGGTTTCAAGCTGCACCGGTGAAGTCCTTTCGCAGGGGGTGGTAGTCACAATCCTCGGGGAGGAGGAGGGGTGAGAGGTCGGGGTGTCCGCTGAAGCGGATCCCGAAGAAGTCGTGGGTTTCGCGTTCGTGCCAATTGGCTCCGGGGAAGATCGTATGGATGCTGGGGACGACGGGGTTGTCGCGGGGGACGCGGGTGCGGACGGCGATGCGGGCCGGGGAGGTGGGGTGGAAGAAGTCATAGACGACTTCCATCTGGTTATCGGCGATCCAGTCTACTCCGGTGACTGTATCGATGGAGAAGCCTTCTGCATCGAGGAAGCGGACTGTGTCGAGGAGTTGTTCAGGTGTGACGGTGGCATCGAGGTGGATGCCGCGATTTTTGAAGTCGGTGATTTGGCAGGGGACGGGTGGAGGGGGTGGTTCTGTGGCGGCTGGGGGTGTGGCGGAGTCGGCGCCGGCGTCAGCGGCCGCCTACGCGGGCGGAGGGGGGGGCGGGGATGGGGGTGCGACCCGTGGTGGGGTGGCGGGTTCGAGGAGGCGCATGAGGGCTCCGTGGAGTTGATCGATGGGAGTATTCATTCCGGCTTTACCCTGGGCCAACGGCGTTTACCGGTGATTTTTTCTTCGAGCGTGAGGATGCCTTCGATGAGGGCTTCGGGGCGTGGGGGGCAGCCGGGGACGAAGACATCGACGGGGAAGAGTTTATCGACGCCTTCGACGACGGCGTATTGGCCGGGGAAGACGAAGGGGCCGCCGGAGATTGCGCAGTTGCCCATGGCGATGACCCATTTGGGTTCGGGCATTTGGTCGTAGAGCGTTTTGACGGCCTGGGCCATCTTCTTATTGACCGTGCCGGCGACGATCATGACATCGGCCTGGCGAGGTGAGGGGCGGAAGACTTCGGCGCCGAAGCGGGAGATATCGAAGCGGGAGGCGCCGGCGGCCATCATTTCGATGGCGCAGCAGGCGAGGCCGAACGTGAGGGGCCAGAGCGAGTTGGCGCGTCCGAGGTTGAGGAGGTCGTCCAGCTTGGCGAAGCGGACGATGGACGAGCACTCGGGTGGTATTTCCGAGGGGCCTACTGGGTTGTCTGTTTCCTGTGCCATTCGAAGAACTGTTTTTTCCAGGCGTAGACGATGACGAGGGAGAGGATGCCGACAAAGATGCAGAGTTCGACGAGGTCACGGATGGCGAATCCGGCGCGGTCATAGACGAGAGCGACGGGGATGAGGAAGACGACATCGACGGCGAAGGCGACGAAGATGAGGGCGTAGAGGTAGTAGACGGCGCTGTAGCGGATCCAGGCATCGCCGATGGGTTCCATGCCGCATTCGATGGCTTGTTCGGTTTTACCGGCGTAGTTGCGGGTTTTGCGGGCGGCGAGGAGGTGGACGACCACGAAGGGGCCGGCGGCGAAGACGATGCCGCCGAGCCAGAAGGCGAGGATGTAGATCAGGTCGGTATCGAGCGTGGCCTGGAGTTCTGGGAGGGTTTCGGGCATGGCTTAGCGGGTGTTATTGGGTTGGAGGAAAGCGTCGATGGCATCGGCGGCGCGTCGGCCATCGCGGACGACATCGAGGATGGGGCTGGGGCCGCGGACGAGTTCGCCGCCGGCGAACACGCCTTTTTGCCGGGTCATGAGGTTGTCATCGACCTGGATGCTGCCGGAGGGAGTTCGGGGGAGGTCACCGAAGAGGTCATCTTCGTCGAGCGGGACGGGTTCGAAGCCGAGGGTGGTAAAGATCCAATCGGCGGCGATTTCGAATTCCGTTCCGGGGATGGGGGAGAACGCGGGGCGTTTGGAGGCATCGAGTGGGCCGGGCTGGGGGCGGACGAGCTGGATGCCGGTGACGTTGTTTCGTTCCGGGGAGGCGAGGATGGCGACTGGTTCGGAGGTGAATTCGAAGCGGGCGCCTTCCTCGAGGGCGTTGCGATATTCGGCGGGGTTACAGGGGAGGCATTGTTCTGAGCGGCGGTAGATGCCGGTGACTTCCCTGGCGCCGAGGCGGAGGGCGAGGCGGATGCAATCGATGGCCATGTCGCCGCCGCCGACGACGGCGACGCGTGTGTTTTTGACTTCGATGATAGGTTTGGGTTGTTTGCCTTTGGCTTGGGGGGTCGGGAGGGGTTGGACGAGGAAGGAGAGGCCTTGGGCGACGCCGTTGAGATCATTTCCGGGGCAGGTTAGTTCACGGGCTTTACGGGCACCGAGAGCGAGGTAGACGGCATCGAAGTTCCGTTGCAGGCCGGAGCGGGTGAGGTCTTCCCCGAGTTTGACGCCCAGGCGGAAAGTTACGCCGTGGCTTTTGAGGAGGTCGATGCGGCGATTGACGATGGATTGATCGAGGCGGAAGGAGGGGGCGCCGTTGACGAGGAGGCCGCCGGGGATGAGGCGGTAATCGAACACGGTGACGGTGTAGCCGAGTCGGGAGAGGATATCGGCGCAGGCGAGTCCACCGGGGCCGGAGCCGATGATCGCGACGCGGTAGCCGTTGGGGGTGAGTGGGGGAGTATCGGCTTGGTGGTGGGCGAACGCGTAGTGATTGAGGAACTGTTCGATGGCATGGATGGAGACGGGTTCGGCTTTGCCTCCGACCACGCACAGGGCTTCGCACTGGGCGTCGGCTTTACAGAGTTGGGCGCAGATTTCGGGCATGGAGCCGGTGGCGTGGAGGAGGGCGGAGGCTTCGAGGAAGTGGCCTTCGGCGGTGAGGGCGAGCCAATCGGGGATTCGGTTGGATAGGGGGCAGCCTTGGACGCAGAGGGGTTCGGGGCACTGGATACAGCGGGCGGCCTGTTCGCGGGCGGTTTGTTCGTCAAACACGCCATGGATCTCGAGGAAGTCGGCGACCCGTTCCACGGCTGAGCGTTTGGACTCTTCCTCCCGGGGGACCTGTTGCCAGGTGAACTTGGAAGGATTCGGTTGAGTTGGGTTAGTGCTCACGGTGACCGTCTCTTCTGATGTGCAAAATCTCACGGGGCTGTTTTGCTCTCTACCCGCTTATTGCACGGCTTTAACCAAGAATTGCTCTGGTTTAGCAGAAGTTGATTTGCTCAGGGTGAATTTGTCGGTTGGTTTCTGTACAGGGTGGGAGATTTCAGGGGTATTTCTGTGTTTAAAGCGCTTATTTGGCGTGGGGTTTGCCGTGAAGTGGTTGTGGTTGAGGTTGATGGGACTTTTGGGGTGGTGGGATGGGGTGGGGTATTGGAGGGATTTGGAGAGGCGGGTGGGGGCGGGTGGTGGAGCTGGCGGTAACGCTCCAGGTGGAGCCGGAACTGCTGGAACAGCT
>JBMTVN010000060.1:0-16700 GCA_049451415.1 Limisphaerales bacterium
GGGCTCCTTTTTGGGGCCAAAAACGACGCCATAGGTTCCTCGGGTTGCCGGCATTTCGCCGGGGCGTTATGGGGCGCAAAACAGGGCCAAAAAGCGCTCTATAAGGCGTTTTTAGGGCCTCGAATGGATGTATCTGACTGGGGTGGAGAAGTTTGTCGTGGTCCGACCACGAATTAAAAGCTGATGTGACACCCCTGTCAGCGATGTATTTTTCCGTGCCGGCTGCTCAGGATGGACTCGAGCCTGTTGCCCGCAGCGCGATGCTTGAGGATCTGTGCGACCCGTTCAGCGATGAGGCTTCCGGCCTCCAACGGGGGTATGCCGTGGGAGTAGATATTGGATATGACGGTATACTCGTATTGGATGTCGCTGTGCTCGCTGAAAGCCTGTGCCGCCCGTCTGGCGGTTTCGTCCTCAAGCCGGTAGACAAGGTATGCTGAGAGACTGCGTGAGGCCAGGGCATCTCCTCCGGGGCGTTCCCCGATCAGGTTGATGACCACTTTCGGCCGGAGCGTTGCGCCGATTTTCTCGGCCAGCTTGACACGTCCGTAGGGGGCCAGCAGGGGCACCCCGACACTGATCTGCAGGTGCGTCAGGCCGTCCATCAACACGGGAAGGAGATCCGGGATGTTGTGGTGGACGGCTTCAGCACTAAGACCGTCTGAGATGAGTATTTGGACCTCGGCATCCTCGGGGGTGAGCGGGATCGATTGCTTGGTGTTCAGCTGTGATCCGGTTTCGGGGTTGTTGAGGTGTTCTGTTTTCGAGGAGGCCAAGGTCCGGATGGTGCGGAAGGGTCCGGGTCCCAGTTTTTCTATTGAGAGCCCGGCGAGGATGGCTTCGCGTGCCACGGCCAGGTTGGCCTTGATTTCGCGGGAGACGGCATTGGCAGGTCGCGGGCCGGCATTTTCCCAGCCGTAAGCAGCCGGAAGGTTGGTCCTGAGGTCGTGGTAATCGGATTCCGGAGAGCAGAATATGCGTGGGTTGCCCCAGTTGGGTCCGCGTTCGAGGATGCCATCGGCATCGCGTTGGAAAATACCACGGTCCAAGGCCCAAGCGGTGAACGCGGGGGCCGGTTCCAGCCCGTAGATCTCACGCATCGTCTGGTCGTCATGCGAGCAGGTATCGAAGTAGGCGAGCATCCGGTCGATACTGAGGTAGACATCCATGAAATAGTTGGCGCCTGCTGCAGTGAGGAGTTCGGTGGCGATTTGCTGGCCCTCCATGGCGATCTCCGAGTGCAGGGTGTAACAGGGGGCCATTCCCATGGGGAGGCCCATCAGCTTGCCCATGAAATGGTCCTGCAGGTTTGAGAGGATCATTTCGTGGTTGGTCCGGTGGGTTTCCGGGCCGATGAATCCGGTGACATTATTGACCATGAACGGGTCATAACGCCTCGCCAGGCCGTAGCAGAGTGCCTCGGCGGTGGTCATGTCGATGCCGTTGTGTTTGCTGTAGGCCAGCTCGCTTCCCTGGCCGGTCTCGAAGTACATGAACTGGGCCGCATTCGGTCCCAGTGGACCGCGGGTTGCCATGGTACGGTAGGCGTGATCCAGCAGCTCCACCGTGCAGTCGAACTCCTCATTCAGAGTCCGGTCTGTGCCGGCGAGGCTTTGGAACATGATCTCCACGGGAGCCCCCCTTTCGAGGCAGCTCAGTTGGGTCTTGATATGCGAGAGCACACAGATCTGTGTGGGGACCTGGTGTTGGCGGCGCAGCGCATCGAGGTGGGCGAGGATGGCGCAGGTATTGTCCACCGTATCATTTGCAGGGTTGAGGCCGATGAGTGCGTCCCCTGACCCGAGGCTTAGGCCGGTGTAGATGAGGAGTGTCACTGCGGCCAGGTCATCGGTGGGATGGTTTGGTTGGAGGCGTGAGGAAAGAGTACCGGGGAGTCCGACGCAGGTCCGGGCGGTGGCACTGCGTTTTAGTTTTCTGGCTGCGAAGATGAGTTCGTGGACGTCCATGAGTTTGGTGATGGCTGCCACCATGGTGCCGGTGAGGCCGGTTCCGAACCGTTTTACTGCCGCGGGTCGCGCACGAAGGATGAAGTCCTTGGCCTGACTGGTGGTGAGGTCTGCCGATTCGGAAAAGACCTCAGCGTCGATGTCATAGTTGACTCGCATGACCTGGTCGATCCGGCCTGAAGGTTCGACCAGCGGGTGTTCGTAGAGGTGGCGGAGGGTCAGGCGTGAGAGGGCCAGGCGTGCAGCTTCGCGGCGGACGTCATTTGCAGCAGCGAGACCGGCGAGGTGATCGCCGGATTTGTCGAAGTCGGCGGCTCCGAGCAGGGATTTCAGGCCGGAGAATGTGAATGTCCGGTCGACCAAGCGGGTTTCGTAAAGTTCCTCCGGCTTTGGTGGAGGAACGTGGATTTTGCCCAGGGGTGTGAGTGCGGGCATGGATGGATAAACGTTTTACAGGTTTACGGGTTGGAGCGGGATCTATTCAAAGCAAACCGTAGAACGAAACTGGAACAATGCCGTTCCTCATTGGTCCCAGGTTCACGAAATGTGTATCCCGTTCAGGGATCTCGTCAATGATCATGAGTGGGTGTCCGGAGGTGTCCCAGGCGGTTGCGTAGTTGCCTAGTGCCTTGCCGACATTGGCCGTGGTGAGGATCACCAGAGTGGATCCCGGGGTCAGCTTGGCGGCATTCATGGCATTGGCGAGGGTGGTCCCGACCTGTTTTACTGTGGCCGCCCGGGGTTGGGGTTCCGTCCAGGTGAGTTTCATGCAGAACCCGCGCCTTGAACGGCTGGCGTTGCGCATGGCATGGGTGAGTGCGGTCTCGGTGGATTCAGCGGGCATTGAGGCTATGACGGGCAGGTCGCTCAGGGGGAGTGCTGCGGACTGGCTGACGAAGATGGTGGAGCCCGAGAGATCGGTGTTGTTGAGGGTCAGGCCCTGCACGGTTGCACGGCCGCGACTAGCCGGGGTGAAACGCCGGATATCGCGGGAGAGGAGCGGGTGCTGGAGGATTGCCCGGGCGAGGTCGGCTCCGAGGTCGCCGTAGCGAGTGGTGCTGACAGTGGTGTTGTCCAATGCCATGGCGTAGACCAGGTCAGCCACCCCGCCCGAGAAGGTCAGGACAGGGGTGGTGTTCGGGGTATTCCTGAACGGGCTTTGTTCCATCAGGCTTCCGATTGGTGAGGTGAAAAAGTTTTTGTCACCCCGGGCGATGGCGGCAAGCGCATCGGTGTAGTAGGCCACCACCGCTGCGACCTCGTTCCTGTGCAGTTCCTGGCCGGGTTTTTTAGCGCAACCCAAATGCTGGAGCAGGGCTGTGCCGTAGCGGGAGCATGCAGTGAGGTGATATCCTCCGGGTTCGAACTCGAAATGTCGGGCGCCGATGAAATAGGAGCCGGTGGAGTCCACGTTCCCGTTGCAGCCGAGAGCCGGGTTTGTAGTTCCGCCGCCGATGTCGAGGTTGAGGAAAGGGAGTCGGGGATTTTCCCGGGAGAGCGAGGCGCAGCTTCCCATGTAGGCGAGCCATGCCTCGAGTCGGGGGTCATCAGCAGTGGCAATAATGGCATCCCCAAGGATTTTGCGCAGGAGTGTTGTCAGCCCGGAGGCGTTGGTCCGTTGTGCGGCCAATCCCGTTATGATGGCCCCGCCGGAGAAGATCTCCTTGGCTGTGAGCCCGGCTCTATCGAGCCAGATCTGCAGTTGGTTGTGGATGGTTTGGAGGTCGAGGCTGTCCTCATGGAATGGGGTGAAGACGGGCTCGGAGCGGTAAACCGGCCGGGTGTTTTGGAATGCCATGCGCCCGGTGGTGCAGTTTGCTGCGATGTCGGCGGCGAAGACCAGCATGCTGGATGTGGTTGAGCCGTAGTCCAAGCCGACCAAGTTGATGCTATTTGTGACGGGGCCGGGGGCCATGGGGGTGAGCTAGGATGACGGGGATGGTTGCTTTGCCATGATTAGAGGGCAAGTGTATTCAAGTCGTGGGGTGGATGATCCACCGGAGGGGGCGACTGACTTGCGGTTCTGGTCACTCCCACCACCAGGTGACGGATTGACAGACCTGCAGCTTCTCCCCAGTGTGCGTAGTAGCCTCCGGGGCCTTTGCGAGCCAACAAAATTCAGCGGGTCGCTAGGTGCATGGGCCGATCGGGGCATACAACGGCAATTGATATGGCGAAACGGGACGAACACGGGGTGCACGAGCACGATGTCAAGATTCTGCACAACATGGGGTATGCCCAGGAGTTGTCGCGGCGGATGCGGGCCTTCTCGAATTTCGCGATCTCTTTTTCGATCATTTGCATCTTATCAGGCGGCATTAATTCCCTTGGGCAGGCAACGGCTGGTGCTGGTGGTGCGTCGATTGGGATTGGATGGCCGGTGGGTGTTCTTATTTCCGGGATCTTTGCCCTGGCGCTGGCCCAGATCTCCTCGGCCTATCCGACTGCCGGCGGCCTCTACCACTGGGGGGCGATTCTGGGCAACCGGTTTACCGGCTGGCTTTCTGCATGGTTGAACCTGCTCGGCCTGATTACTGTTCTTGGTGCGATCAATGTCGGGACATTTTATTTCTTCCTGGGCGCTTTTGGTCCGTCCTTTGGACTGGATGACACCCTGGCTCACAGGGTGTGTTTTGTGGCGGCGATCACCGTGCTGCAAGCCCTGGTGAACCATTTTGGCATCGGGTTGACGGTGAAGCTGACTGATCTTTCGGGATACATCATTCTTGCGGGATCCGTGGCCCTGGCGGCGGTCTGTTTGTTTTATGCCCCGGGCTACGATTTCTCGCGGTTATGGACGTTCACCAATTACACCGGGACTGAAGGGGCTGCAGACGTCTGGCCCAACGCGGTTTCCCTGCCCATGGCTTTCCTGGTCGGCCTGCTGCTGCCGATTTATACCATCACGGGTTATGATGCGTCGGCGCACACGGCGGAGGAGACAGTGAATGCGCAGCACTCGGTGCCCAAGGGCATGGTCTCCTCCGTGTTATGGGCTGGAGTATTCGGCTACCTTTTTCTTTGTGCCTTCGTGCTGATGATCCCGGACATGGATGAAGCGGCCAAGCAGGGCTGGAATGTTTTCTTCTGGGCGATGGACCTGCAAGTGCCGGCGGGGATCAAGAAGGTGCTTTACGTGACGATCTTCTTGGCGCAGTGGCTTTGCGGTTTGGCGACGGTCACTTCGGTTTCACGCATGATCTTTGCGTTTTCGCGCGATGGGGGTATTCCTGGAGTCTCCAGGGCCTTGTGCAAGGTGGACTCGCATCATCGAGCGCCGGTGAACGCGATCTGGGCGGGATCGGTTTTGGCCATCCTTTTTGTGTGGTTTACCTCGGCTATCACCATCCAGGGAACCCCGGCCTATTCCATTGTCGTGTCGTGCACGGTTATCTTCTTGTTTCTTTCGTTCACGGTCCCGATTGCACTTGCGCTGGTGAATTACGGCGGGCCGAAGTTCCCGAGTCCCGGTCCATGGAATCTAGGTGGTGGTGTTTTCCGGCTGACCTGCCTGCTGGCCCTGGTGGGCATGGTCCTGATTTTCTTCGCGGGTATTCAGCCTCCCAACGACTGGGCCCTGTCTATCACGGTCGGGTTTGTCGTCCTGTCATTGGTTATCTGGGTCTTTTTTGAGAATCGTCGTTTCAAGGGGCCGCCGATTGGCGAGGAGATCAAGCGGCGGCAGGCGAAGATCCAGGCTGCCGAAGATGCGCTGGGAGGAGCGGGCTAGCGCCTGGGTTGGGACGGACAGAACACCAACTTTGCCGGGGTTTCTGGGTCAGGCTTGTGGGGCGCTCGCCGTGCCGGTGGAGGGGTTCAGTCGATGAACCGGAGATCATTGGTGAGTTCATCGGCATCATTTTCAGTTCGAGGATGGGCCCCTGCGAGGATCCCGCCACAATGTTGAATGGCTGCCACGAGGCCCTTGGTGGGTTCGTCCTCGCGCAATCCATGGATCAGTGCCCATCGTGGTCGGACCACGCCATCTCACTGACCATCAAAGGGATGCACAGATTTAGGGTCTGTTTTTTGCCCTATGGGCTCCTTTTTGGGACCAAAAACGATGCTACAGGTTCCTCGGGTTGCCGGCATTGCGTTGGAGGGCCTATGGGGCCCAAAACAGCCCCAAAAAGCGCTCCATAAGGCGTTTTTAGCGCCTCGAATGGATGTATCTGACTGGGGTGGAGAAGGTTGCCGTGGTCCGACCACGGATTTGGTTGGCTGTTTGTTGTAGGCAGTTAGCAGTGGGGGGCTTAGCCCAACTTTCGGCCAACTACCAACTTCGGCCTATCGTGGTCGGACCACGGTTTGTGGGCAAATGCGCCAGATTACCGCGAACTCAGCGCTCCAAGAATTGGAGGCCCATTTTGGCCTTGGGGATGCCCAACACCTGGATCTTCTCCGGATCGTATGGCCTTCGGGTACTGTTCAGGAAATCACGGGTGTTACTCCCGACCAGATTCTCACCGTGACCGAGCCAAGAATGCCGATTTTGAGCAGCGCAATCCGGAGCGTTGACGGTGCGGTTGTGGTCACGGTGACTGCCGATCCCGAACAGCATGTCGTGGTCTATTCCTCGGGCGATCTGCTTGAGTGGCAGGAAGAGGGGGAATTCATCGGGAGTGGGGATGCAATCGAGTTTTCGCCTGAGGCTGCCTCACGGTTTTACAGAGCAGAGGCGCGGTGAGGATGGCTGTCCTTCCGGGTCCGAGTGCGCAATAGCTCAGGTGAGTCATCTCATTTCTACGCAAAGTGGTGTGCGGGAGGGGGTGTTCGTTAGTTTGTTCCGGAGCGCAGCAGGGCGAGGAGGTCGGCGAGGTCTTGAGGGGTGAGGCCGGTTTCGAGGCCTTCGGGCATGAGTGAGAGGTTGGTGATGCGGAGTGCAGCAATGTCTTGTCGACGGATTGTGCGTTCCGAGCCATCGGCAGACTTCAACGTGATACTGACGCCTGTTTCGGAGGTGACGAGGCCGTAGAGTTCGGTTCCATCGGTGAGTTCGCAGTCATAGGCGTGGAAGCCGGGCTGTACATCCGCGCTGGGATCGAGGATATTGGCGAGGAGTTTTGGAGGTGGATGACTGGCAACGGATTTCAGGTCGGGGCCTACGGTGCCGCCGGTATCGCCCAGCTTGTGGCAAGTGATGCAGGATTGTTGATAGATGGAGCGTCCGCGTTGGGGATCACCGGCGAGCTGGAGGGCGGGCTGGAATTGTTCGAGAACGTCGGTGCGGCTCGAGGGTTGGGCGAGGGCGTTGCCGGCCAGTTCGCGGACGCGGGCTGAGGGGTGATGCAGCAGGCGGGAGCGCTGTGAGGCGTCCAACGGCAGGGTATGTCCGTGCTGGATTGTTTCGGCGAGGGCATGGGCCCATGGTTCCCGGGACAGCAGGGTATCCATGGCTTGTGCCCGGGCTTTTGGAGAGAGGTGTTTGGACTGCTCCAGCAGGATGGATGGGACCTGCGGGTCGGCGGTCATGGCGAGAGCGGTGATGGCGGCCTGTTGTATCTCGGCCGTATTGCGAGGCGTGAGGAGGTCCGTGAGCAGGGGAACCAGGATGTCCCTTCTTGTGGGGTCGAGGGCCAGCAGCCTGGCGGCTGCGGATCGGGAGAGGGAGTCAGCCTCGGGGTCGGCAAGCGTTTGCTGTGCGAAGTTGAACAGTGAACCCGGGCTGTCATCCATTGCCTGGCTGACCATGGAGGCAAGGGTATCGTTCCCTTTTGCCAGGCTGGAAAGTCCTCCCGGTTCGCTCTGCATGGCTGCGGCGAGGCGTTCGGCCAGCATCATTTGCTGCCTTTCAAAACCTACGCTTTCAGAGGTCAGGGCGGGGCGCAGCATCTGTTCCAGAACAGTGCGGTTCTTCAGCGAGAGGGCCAGAGTCACGAGTTGTGCGCTGAGTGGTGATTCCACGGAGACTTCCGGGGAGCGGCTGATGTCGGCCAACGCTTCGAGGTGTGGCAATGCTGAGCTCATGATGGCGGCGGAAAGGAAAGGATCCCCACTGTCTGCTGCTGCCAGCCGCGCGAGGGCCCGGCCAGCGATGGGCGAGTTCCATTCCCCGGCGCTTAGGGCGAACTGGAGGCGCACCTTGGGGTCGGGATCGCTGGCCAGCCGGCTCGCAGCCTCGATGAGGGGCGAGGCATCGAAGTGTTCGGCGATGCGCAGGGCATTTTCACGGACACGGGGGTGGGGGTCGCTGAGGGCTGGCATGAGGTCCTCCATGATCAGGCCGCCGAGCTGGTGGAGCAGTGCGACGGCATGGATCCGGGCGGCCGGGTGGTCGCCGGAGCGGACGAGGTTCCGCAGCGGGTGGATGGCGTTCTGGTCCGGGTTCCAGAGCAGCATCATGTGGGCGTGATCGCGCTGCCAGCCATTGGAGGAATCGAGGGCTGCCACGAGTCCGGAGCAGTTCAACTGGTCCAGTCGAACGGTCCGGCGCGGTCGGGTGTGCTGCGGGAATACGCGGTAGATGCGGCCACGGTCGTCGCCGGCGCGATAATTGGGGAGGAGTTCCTCCCGTCCGAGTTGAGGAAGCCAGTCGGGGTGTTCGATCATGTAGCGATACATGTCCACGACCCACAGGGCTCCGTCGGGTCCGGTGCGGATCATGACCGGCCGGCACCAGCGGTCCCTGCTGGCGAAGAAGTCCGTGTCTCCATCCCCGTGGTCGCGCCGGGCGGCGAACGTCACGCCATCTTCCATGAGGATGTTGTGTTGGACGAGGTTGTGGAAGGGTTCGCAAGTGAAGGCGTGTTGTTCGCTGTTGGAGGTTTCGAAGAGCAGTTCGTCGCGGTAGATCATGCCGCTGCAGGCGGAGGTAAAGTGTCCGGCCTGTTCGAACGAGTGGAAGCGCTTCTGCTGGCGGCTGGCCGGATAGACTTTTGGGTTCAGGGGAACGACGACCATTTGCCTGGGGTCCGGAGCAGGGACATGCGGGTTGCGGCGGAGGTAGGCGTCTGGCAGGACATAATGCCAGAGGGGGCGGGAGTTTTGTGTTCCGAACCAGTGTCCCCAGTCGTCGCGGTTGCGGCCGAATTGGGAGGGGCCGCTTTCGGGTTCAAGTTCCCCGGTGTCCGGTCGAAAGCGGAAGTCGCGTGAGCCGACCAGGATTTCGCCTGCGCGCGTCCTGAGCTTTGTTCCGGTGCCGTATTCGCCGTGATGGCCGCCGGCAGCGCAGTAGACCCAGCCATCCATGCCCCAGCGCAGGCCGTTGGCCCGGAGCTGCTGGTTGCCCGTGGTAAGGCCCGTGACCAGCACCTCCCGGGAATCGGCATGTCCATCACCGTCGGTATCCCGCAGAAAGAGGATCTCGGGTGCAGCGGTGACCAGGACGCCATCCCGCCATACCAGCAGGCCGTTGGGGAAGTTGAGTCCCTCGGCGAACACTTCCTGGTGGTCGTAGCGTCCATCGCCATCGCTGTCTTCCAAGATGCGCACGCGTCCGCCGGGCTGTCCCTGTCCATCCATGCCGAGCGGGTAGTCGGCCATTTCCACGACCCACAGCCGGCCAGCGGCATCCCAGTCGATCGCTACCGGATCGAGTGTGAGGGGCTCGGCGGCCACGAGTTCGACGGAGTAGCCCTCACGCACCTGGATGCTTGGGATGGCTTCTTCCGGGGAGAGGGGTGGTGCGCGATCCGGGTGGGCGGCGGTTTCGACCGGCGAACTGAGTCCGGAGGCCCGGTAATGGGCGGCGATTTCACCGGGAGCAAGAGCCCGCAGGTAGACGGAGATTTCGTCCAGCTTGCCCTCGAGGTTGAAGAGGTTGTCGTTTCGGCCGCCGAAGAAGAGCGTCTCCGTGTTAGGAGGCAGCGGGAGTTCGAGTTCACCCTCAATCTCCGGTGTGGGTTGGCCGTCCAGGTGGACACGTACCCTGGTGCCTTCGCGGACCAGGGTGAGGTGATGCCATGCGCGGAAGGCGAGGGTTGTGTGGCCAACCAGCAGGCGATTTTGTTCATTGCCGTTAAAGAGGATCAGTTTACCGGCGAGACCCGGGTCGTAGGTGCCGCCGATGCCGAGGTGTTCCCCCTTGGCGGCCGGGTCGCCATCGTGACCACGCGAGTAGGCGTAGCCCGTGACTTCCCGGGTGTCGGCGGGCAGGCCGTTCCAGACCCAGAACTCGATGGAGTAGTCTTCCGGCAGGGGGATGGTGGCTCGCATGCGGCCGCCTGCGAAGTGAACTGCGCGGTTGATTTCGAGCCCGGAAAAATTGTTCGGTGCCGGGAGTTTATTCGGTTGAAAGCCCTGCCGGTCATCTGCGCCGGGGAGGTAAAGCGCGACGCCCGGTTCAAACCGTCCGGCATGTTGTCCGGCCGTGTCCTTCGCCGCGGGAAAGTCCATGTCCTCGAGTCGCCAGTAGGCTTCCGGTCGGCTTTCGAGGATGGCCTGGGCGTAGGGCCCTGATGGCGGGTCGATGTCGCGTCGCGGCTGGCTGGCGAGCTCTTCCAGCAAGGAGAGGGCGGTTTCGACGATGCGGGGCTCGGCCTGCACTTCGAGGCCTGCAGTTCGGGCCGGCCAGGTCGTGTAGCCGCCGAGGTGGTGCTGTTCTGGTGGCGGGATGTAGCCTTCCGCACCGTTGGCGAGTTCGATATTGAACGTGGCGGTAAAGGGACTGCGGCGTTTGAGCTTCAGGCCGGTGAGAGCGTAGACCTCGTTGGGGAGTCCGGTGATGCCGAGGTCGCCGATGCTGATGGCCTGGATGACCAGTTCCGCCTGCGGCCTTTCGTGGAGGTACAGTGCCTCGAGTGCGTAGATCTCCGGCTGGGTTTGGGGCAGGCGGTCACCGAGGCTGGCAGCGATATCCCGTGCCCACGCCAGGCGTGCTTCATCTGGAACCCTGAACTGGAGCGGGAGAGTGCGTTCCGCCATCCGGAGCGGGACGTGGTCATGCCATTGGATGTCTTGCAGTAAGGCAAAAGCCACCCTCGCCACTTCGTCTGCATAGGCGTCGTAACCGGGGTTTCTCGGTTGGTCACTCCCGTAATCCAACCGGGCAAGATCACCACTTGTGCCCTGCGACATGATGCCGACGAACGCTGGA
Source organism: Limisphaerales bacterium (assembly GCA_049451415.1). Classification (GTDB taxonomy): domain Bacteria; phylum Verrucomicrobiota; class Verrucomicrobiia; order Limisphaerales; family JAHDYP01; genus JBMTVN01. The sequence continues at coordinate 11,002 of JBMTVN010000060.1, forward strand.
TCAGCTTCCAGCATGGCGGCCAGGTGCCCGGAAAAGCGTCCGAAGTAATCCGACGAAAGCAGCGGAGAGTCGTAGTAGTGCATGGAATAGTTGGCCAGCACAGCCATTGGACGGCCGTCCGCATGCCGGACGGCGAGCACGGACAGCTGCGGGTCGACGGGGCCGCTCGGGGCGATCGCATCGGGGCTGAGGTAACCGGGATGCATATGCGCGCGGACGGTGGGCTTGCCAAAGGGATCGTTGAACACCTTGTCAGGCCTGCGCAGCCAGCGCCGGTTGAAGGTGTGCTCCCAGTCGTCCACCTGACCCCATCCGACCTGGGCCTGGGCGAGACGATCAACCGCCTCGCTGATGGCTTCGGCAATCCGTCCCGGGAGATAGGCTGCGTATTCAGGATCGGCCCGGCTTCCGAGGCAACCCATGGCTGCCGGGGCGGAATGCGTGTGGGTGGCAGAGACAAACATGCGATCGACCGACAGGCCGGTCGCCTCGGACGCCAGCGCTTTGGCGTGATCGATGAGGGAGCGGGGGATCATGCAGGTGTCGACCACGCACAGCACCATGCGCGTCGTCCCGTCATCCAGGGCGATGGCTTTTGCGAAGAGAGGATCGACGGTCTGGTCGGCGCTGCGCTCGGTGAACATGCCGTTCACACGGACGGGAAAACCGGTTGGCGAAATGTCCTTGGCGGAGGCTCCGGCACGGAAGGATGGTGCGGTCTTAGCGGTCAGCGGGCTTGCAGCCAGCAGGAGAGCGAGGGACCAGGCTAGTCGGGAACGCGGGAGCATGGGGGACATTGAACGCGTACGAGGGAAACCGGACAAGAGGATATCGGTGGTGGGTTCGACCCTTCCTGGTCGGAGCACGGTTTTGTTGGTTGGCTGTTGGCCGTGGGCGGTTAGCAGTGGGGCGTTGGGTTGGAGGGGGGGCTGCACACACTAACAACCGCCAACTGCCAACTTCGGCCCATCGTGGTCCGACCACGAACCTTGCCAGTCTACAAGACCCAGCCTGTGATCTGAGAAGCCTCCGATTGAGCCCGGCACTACCACAACAGTCCGCGACCTCTGCAGCACCCGTTTTTCATCAGCCTGCTAGGCATGATCATGCTGGTGTTCCTGGATGTATTCCTGCTTTAAGCCGAGCTTTTCGGGTGCATGCAGCACGAGCATTTTCATTCGAATGTCTGCGGGGATTTCCTTTCTGGTGAGTTTTGAGACCAGAATCATCAGCCCGATAGCCAAAGGCACAGCCCAGATTGCGGGCTGGTCGAAAAGGATCTTGAGGAGAGGATATTGTTTCCAGACATCGTTTAACCCGTTGAACATTTTGAACAGATCGGCCATCTGGCCCGGACTTGCTGCGAGTGTGCTGAAGCTGGACAGGGAAATTGCGATCACTGCGCTTGATCCGCCGGCGAGCATTCCTACTGCTGCGCCTTTCATGGTCAGGTTGCGCCACCAGATTGCCATGAAGAGCAAAGGGAAGTAGCTGGCTGCTGCGATTGCGAAAGCTTGTCCGACCATGAAGTTAATTTCGAGTGCTTCCACAAAGCTGCCCAACAGCATGGCAATACCCCCGATCAGAATAGCGAACACCTTAAACATCCGCATACGTTGTGCTTCAGTGGCCCCTGGTCGCAGGATTCTTCCATAGACATCGTGGGCCATAGCGCCGGTCATTGAGACCAGTAGACCGCTGAAGGTGCTCATGAACGCTGCAAAGGCACCGGCACAGGTGACTCCTGATAGGATTGATCCCCACGGGGCATACTTCTCATTCAGCAACCGAGGGAGCTCGAGCACAACCTTGTCGGTGCCCTTCGAACCAATGCCGCTGTAGAGCTCAGGAAGGAGGTTGCGTCCCATGACGCCGAAAATGGGTGGAAAGACGTAGAAGATGCCAATCAGGATCATCACCCACATCGTGGTTCGCTTGGCTGCAACACCGTCGGGGTTGGTATAGAAGCGAACCAGAATATGCGGCAATCCGGCCGTGCCGCAGACCAGGGCGATGATGAGCGAATACGTATAAATCATGGAATACGGCCTCGACTCCTCGGTTGTTAAATTGGCTGCTTTGGCGGCCTTGCTTGTGAGGGGGCCGAAGGGGGCAATCCATTGTGCGTCCTTGGGAGCTTTTTCTGGAAGGGCCTCGCGAAGAACCGTCCCGGATTCCCCGGCGCCATGTCCTGCCTGGGCTTGAACCGTGGATCTGTCAGCCAACGTCTCATTGACCCCGAGCTGTTGTCCGTAATGTCCGTAGACCGCCATCATGACGAAGATCGGGACTGAGATGGCGAACATCTTGGCCCAGTATTGGAAGGCTTGGACCAGCGTGATGCCTTTCATTCCACCCAGGGCGACGTTGAGAGTGATAATCAGACCCACCGACACGACACCTGCCCAGTAGGGTAAACCGGGAAAGATATAGGCCAGGGTTGTTCCTGCTCCCTTCATCTGGGGCATGGTGTAGAAGAAGCCGATGAACAGGACGAAGCACACGGCGATCTTCCGAAAGATCGGGGAATCAAAACGACCCTCGGCAAAGTCAGGAATGGTGTAGGCACCAAACCTTCTCAGCGGTCCGGCAATAAACAAAAGCAGGAAGAGGTAACCACAGGCGTAACAAACGGGATACCACAGAGCATCATAGCCACTGCTCATCACCATGCCCGCGATACCCATGAAGCTTGCCGCGCTCAGGTACTCTCCGGAAATGGCACTCGAGTTCCATCCAACACTGACACTTCGACCAGCCACGAAGAAATCACTGGCTGTCTTGGATCCTTTGGCTGAGCGAAACCCCATCCAAACCGTCACAACGATGGTAATCAGGCTGAATGAGAGGATGTAAGGATCCACTGCTAGAGCGAGCATCAAGTTCATGGCACGAATTTATTCCTGGGTGTAGACCTCGCGGACTTCCTCCTCTTCCAGTTGGATGGATCGACGGATGAAGTAGAACGATATGCACCATACGGCGGGGAAGAAGCCTATCCCCAGAAAGAACCATGACAGGGTGAAACCGAAGATACGCTGCGCCATGAAATCAGGGGCGAGGTAATTCAGGATGGGCAGGCCCAGCAGGACACTGAGAAAGGCAAAGGCGCATGCGATTGCCAGCTTGAGTTGCTTCCGCATCAGTGAGTGCAGAAACTCCTCGCTGTGTATGTCCATTTTGGCAGGTGGATGGCTCGTGTCTTGCATGGAGTTAAGTTGTGTAAATGATCAGTATCAGCCAAGGCAAGCCTTTGGGTGCGAAGGGCTATTGCCGGTTACTGAGCGCGCGGAGAAGAGTAAAGGAGGTGCAAAGCGCAAAGCAGGAAGAGGTTTGCTGCAGAATTGGTATGGCCACAGAAGCGGCGGGTTCCTTCCTTGTTCTGGCCTGTGAACAAAGCGCGTGGAGGTGGCAACTGACTTCATTGTCCAGCGGCAGGGAGGTTTTTTGGGGGGTGCGGTTGATCAGCTCGACGAGGTGGGAAGAGGTTGGTGTTGGATATGCCCGAGGCACTGGGTTTACTCGAAAGTGCAACAAAACGGCGGCTATGGCCGCCCCCGTGGTGGTGGGGCCGACGCTGCGCCGGGACGCGGGCGCGAATTTCCAACGCGGACGGAATCTCCCGGGAGCGGGACTGCTGAAGCGCACCCCTTTCGCGCTTATCCGGGGGAAACCTTCAGAAGGTCTTCTGAGTGAGGAGGTGCGCGGTTCGGCGACGATTGAGAGTCATGGCGGGCGTGGGGTGGGGTGTTGGGTTGGGGAATCGAGGGTGGTGGAGACGCTGATGCACTGGATTCCGCGGTTACGGGACAGGGAGGCTAGCCTTCTCATTTCGCGCGGGTTTGGTGGCGTATCGAACACGGCCAGGCGGACGGCTTTTCGTGTGGCGAGGTAGGGGATACAGCGGATGAGCCATCCGGTGCGTCTGGCCTCCGCGAGGATCAGGGGTGAGGAGGCGATGTCTCCGGATGCGCGGGTGAGGCGCTGAAACTCGTCTTCGTTGAAGTGGGGGCGGAGCACTTTTTGGGGGCTGATGCGAGCCAGGTAGAAGGGCAGGGAGAGTATGGAGGTGACGGGGTTCCGATCCCGGCAGAACCAGACAGTGGGGGGGTGTTGTTCGATCACGGCGGTGGCGACCAAGGCGGCCTCCATCTGAAGTCCTGAGGGGTTCGTTTGCAGCAGTTGCCCAAGGAACTCCTCCTTGGTGATTTCGGGTCGCATCGGGTGCTGCATGAGCAGGGAGCACGGCTCGATATCCCGTTGAAAGCGTAAGGCCTCGATCAGTGTGATTGCCCGCAGCAAGCAAGGTTTGGGAGGCCAGAGAATATCCATTGGCCGGAGGATAGCGGGACTGGGTGACAACCGCTCTCACCCCGGGGTGGGGGGGATGTTGGATATGGGAGATCGGGGCGTGCATGAATGGAGGTAATCGATGTGATGACCGGTCAAGCGGCGTGGTGTGGGTGATGGGGGTATTTGCTTTGCACAGTTGGGTTGCTGGTTGGCGGGGTCCAAGCCATGACGGGCTACGACGGACTTTAAGCCCCCTTTCCCGTGGACGAGCCATGAGGGTAGGCCAGAGGTCAGGAGCAGAGTGTGAGTATGGCTCTATAGAGGGGGATGCCCTTCTGGCGCTTTTGCCGGTTTCAGCGTGAGCGGGTTTTTTGCTGGATGAACTGTTGGAGTGGGGTGAGGGCCTGGGCGGGGTTGGTGGTGCCGTACCAGGCTTTCCACAGGGGTGAGAGCAGCGTTTCCTCGGAGTGTTGTTTGGCGCCCTGGAGGTCGCCTTCGCTGGTGTCGCCGGGAGGTTGCCAGTCGGGTCCGAGGGCTTCGCGGGCTTGTTGGAGGAGAGTTATGGCGGAGGTTTCATCGCGGTTTGACCAGGAGAGGAAGGCGCGCAGGAAGTAGGCGGGTGCGGCCTTGGGATTGGCTTGGCAGACGGCGGTGAGTCTTTGGGCTGCTGTAGTGGGATCGGACAGCAGCAGCGAGACCTCGCCCAGGACGAGGAGCGCTCCGGTTTCCTCGTGATTGAGGTCGTGTGCGCGCTGGAGGGCGGTTTCGGCCTCGATCAGTTGAATGGTGTTGGTGGCGGTGGAACCGCGGAGGGTGCCCCAGCGCTGCCATGCGCGGTGGCTTTGCGGGTTGATTTGCTGCAGCGTCCGCAGCTCCTGGAGTGCTTGCTCCGTGGCTCCGGTGACCGTGAGGCAGTGTGCGAGGTAGTAGCGTGCGTCCTCGTGCTGTGGGTTCAGCTGGAGTGCGCCGCGGAACAGCGGGATGGCATGTATCGGGTCGTTATCGCGTTTGATGGCGTCCATGCCTGCGCGGTGCAGTCGCCAGAACTCGATGGTGCGGGCTTTGGTATCTGCCGTATTTGCGGGGGTGGGCAGTGTTGGGGTTCGGGCAGGAGAGTGGGCCTGCCTGGGTTCGGGTTGGCCCTCGGTCCATTCCCAGGTGGTGTCGGCCTGCAGGTTTTCCACGACGTTGGTGGGGCCGGCGTGCCATCGGATTTCGAGGCGGTCGACGCTGGTTCGGTTGCCGAGGCCCCAGTGGAGGGAGGTGGTGTTTTGGGAGAGATAACTGGCGCCGGTGACACTGCGTCGCAGGGTACGCCGTCCACCCAGGCAATGGCGACGAAACCTTCGCCTCTGCCGGTGGGTAGGCCTTGGGCGTTGAGGGAGCGCAGGTTCAGGTTGATGGCG
>JBMTVN010000061.1:0-16686 GCA_049451415.1 Limisphaerales bacterium
CACATTCACGACGTGGAGTTGCCGGGGCGGGATCATCAGCCGCCGGGCACGGGGAACATTGATTTTGCGGGTTTGGCGAAGTGGGTGAAGCCGGATCACATCAAGGTATTGGAGATGAGTCCGCGGTTATCGGAGGAGGAGGTGATGGGGGGGCTGGCTCATTTGCGCGGGCTTTGGGGCGACTTGTGAGTGCAGTTTCCACAGCGTGGCGGCGATGGGGCCGTTTGGTGCTCTGCTGTGTTTTGCTGCTGTGGATTTGCCACGCGATTTTCTCGAGCGAGGCGGAGTCGGCTTTACGGGAGGCGGGAGGAGACTGGGCGGGGATGGCGTTGGGGGAGCGGTGGCGTGCGGCTTGGACGATTGGGCCGCGGGAGTTATGGGGGACGTTGACGTTGGTTCAGCCGCTGGCATTGGGGTGGTCGTTGTTGTTCATGGGGTTGACGATTTTCCTGGGGGTATGGCGCTGGAGGATGGTGTTACGGGTGCAGGGGTTGGAGCTTTCGTATGGCCGGGCGCTGGAGATCAGTTTAGTGGCGCAGTTTTTCAATGCGTTTCTTTTGGGGTCGACCGGGGGGGATGTGATCAAGGCGTATGTGACTGCGCGGGAGACGCATCACAAGAAGACCGAGGCTGTAGTGGCGGTGATGGCGGACCGGGTGTTGGGTTTATTTGCGATGCTGGTGTTTGCGGGGGTGATGATGTTGGTGAACCTGCGGTTTCTGTTGGGCTATCGTGAGTTATCGGCGGTGGTGTGGGTTGTGGCAGCGATGTTGGTGGGGTGCGGGGTATTTCTGGGTTTGGCGTTTTGGGGTGGGTTATCGCGGGCTTTTCCGGGATTTCGAGGATGGCTGAGGAGGGTACCGAAGGGGGAGGCCATTGAGCAGGCGATTGAGGCGTTCCGGCATTTTGGGCGGGCGCCGGATTTTCTGGTGCGGGCGCTGGGGGTATCGGTGTTGTTGAATCTGGCGTGTGTATTTCAGCTGATGGCGTTGGGGAGGGGATTGGGGATTGAGATTCCGTGGCCGCTCTGGTTTGTGATCGTGCCGACTATCATTTGCATTTCGGCGCTGCCGATTACGCCCAGCGGGTTGGGGGTGCGGGAGAACCTATATGTGCTGACGTTAGCTGGGCCGGCGTTGATGGTCCCGGCGACGGAGGCCTTGGCGGTGTCGCTACTGGCCTATTTTGGCTTCCTGGTTTGGAGCATGATCGGCGGTGTGGTGTATGTGCTGGTGCGGGAGCGTCGTCATCTGGACGAGGTAGGCGCGGAGCGGTGAGCGCACAGCGGGAAGCGGGAAGCGCAGAGCGGTAAGGGGGGAGGGTTATTTGGATGTTTTGGATTTGGTGTGGGGGTTGGGGCGGAGTTTGACTTTGGCGAATTTGGGTTTGGATTTGGTGGAGGCGGGCCAGATGCGGGTATTGCCGGAAGCGAGGTTCATGAACTCGGCCTGGCTATCGCAGGGGGCGACTTTTTTGTCGGCACGGGCCAATTCATATTCCCCGTTGGAATGCATGACGCGGGCCTTGGTGTTGTCGGAGAGCTGGAGTTGGAGGTATTCGCGGAGGAGCCAGTCGCGCAGGACGCCATCCTCGATGGGGAAGACGACCTCGATTCGGCGGAAGAAGTTGCGGGGCATCCAATCGGCGCTGCCGACGAAGACTTCGGGTTGGCAGGCGTTTTCGAAGTAGAAGACGCGGCTATGTTCGAGGAAGCGGCCGACGATGCTACGGACTTCGATGGTGGGGCTGAGGTCCGGGATACCGGGGCGGAGGCAGCAGATGCCGCGGATGATGAGCTGGATGGGGACGCCGGCCTGGGAAGCGCGGTAGAGGGCGGAGATGATCTCGGGATCGACGAGGGAGTTCATCTTGGCGACGATGCGCGAGGGCAGGCCTTGTTGGGCGTTCCGGGTTTCGCGTTCGATGAGGTCGAGCATCCGCTGGTGGAGTTGGAAGGGGGCGATGACGAGTTTGCGGGTTTCCTGAAACTGGCAGATGCCGGTGAGGAGGTTGAAGAGGCTGGAGGCGTCTTCGCCGAGGTCTTGTCGGCAGGTGAGGAGGCCGAGGTCGGTATAGATTCGTGCGGTGGAGGGGTTGTAGTTGCCGGTGCCGAGGTGGAGGTAGCGGCGGATGCCGTCGGGGTCGCGCCGGACAACGAGCGTGATCTTGGAGTGGATTTTATAGCCGACGAGGCCATAGACCACGTGGACGCCGTTATCCTCCAGTTTGCGGGCCCATTCGATGTTATTGGCTTCATCGAAGCGGGCGCGGAGTTCGACTACGGCGGTGACTTGTTTGCCGTTTTCTGCGGCTCGCATGAGGGCGCCGACGATGCGGGTATCGCCGCCGGTGCGGTAGAGCGTTTGTTTGATGGCGAGGACTTTGGGGTCGATGGCGGCACGCTGGAGGAATTCGACGACCGTATCGAAGCTTTCGTAGGGATGGTGGAGCAGGATGTCTTTTTCGCGGATGGCGGTGAAGAGGTCGGTTTTGCCGCGGACGGAATCGGCTACCGGGGCCATGAATGGCGGGTCCCGGAGTTCGGGGGAGTGGTCGCCGTCGTAGATGGTCATGAGCCGGGTGGGGTTGATGGGCCAGTCCATCCGGTAGAGATCGTCGGCAGTGAGGTGGAGTTCACCGAGCAGCGTCTGGACGATTTCGTCTGGGCAACCGGCTTCGACCTCGAGGCGGACGGCGTCGTTTTTGCGTCGGTTGAGGAGTTCACGTTCGACGGCTTTGAGGAGGTTGGCGATTTCTTCCTCGTCGATGTAGAGCTCGCTGTTGCGGGTGACGCGGAAGAGCCAGTAGCCGAGGATACGGGTCCCGGGGAAGAGGTCGGCGAGGTAGTGGCCGATGAGTTTTCCGAGGAAGACGAAGTCGCGGTGGTCGTCTTCAGTTTCGCGGGGGAGCTGGACGAGGCGAGGGAGGATGCGGGGGAGTTGGACGACGGCGAGATGGTGTTGGGTTTCGTCGTCGCGGGTGATCTCGACCTGGACCATCAGGTTGAGGGACTTATTGAGCAGGAGGGGGAAGGGGTGGGCGGAGTCGATGGCGAGGGGGGTGGTTGCCGGGCTGACCTCATTTTTCCAGTAGCTATCGAGGTAGGCGCGGTCAACGGGCTCGGCTTTGGCGGGGTCGATGAACCGGATTTTATTTTTGGCGAGGGCGGGTACGAGTTCCTTTTTCCAGAGGTATTGCTGTTGTTCGATGAGTTGGCGGATGCGTTTGACGACGGCGCGAAAGGTTTCCGTGGCGGTGCGGCCATCGACGGTGCGTTCGACGACTTCGCTTTCCATTTGTTGTTTGAGGCCGGCGACGCGGACTTCGAAGAACTCGTCGAGGTTGGAGCTGACGATGCAGTAGAACTTGAGGCGTTCGAGGAGTGGGGTATTGGGGTTGGCGGCTTCGTCGAGGACGCGTTGATTGAACTCGAGCCAGCTGAGTTCGCGATTAACGAAGTGGGCCGGGTTGTAGATATCCTTGGGTTGGGCTGGGCTCATGGGTCGGCGTGCGCTGGTTTACTGTTCGACGATGCGGAGGAGAGTGACGGGGGACGGGTCCCAGATAAAGGGCATTTCCATGGTGCGTGAGGTTGCGGTGATGGAGGTGATGGTGGTGAAGGGGGTTTGGGCATTGGGTGCGGTTTGGAACAGGTAGGTGCGGCCGGGGACGGCGTTCCAGGTGATCAGGCCGTTGGTTTCGTCCAGTTGGCTGAGGCTGGAGCGGAGCGGGGGTGCGGTATTGGGGTCGGTGCCGAGGAGTGCTTCTACGGTGTTGATGGCGCCGTCGTTGTCCGGATCTTCGTTGGGGCCGGCGGCCAGGCTTTCGAACTGGAGCATTTCCCAGACATCATCGAGGCCGTCGTGGTCACTGTCGGTGATGGGGGTGCCACGGACGACGAGTTCGACGCGGGTGATGGTGCCGGTGGTGCCGGGGGCTTCATCGCTGACATCAACTGTCCAGGTTCCGGAGGATGTTTCTCCGAAGTGATGGACGCTCCAGTAGGTCCAGGTCGAGACGGGGCCGGCTGAGGTATCTTCGTTGAGGCGTTGCAGGACGCTGCGGCTGCCGGACGGGGAGAGGACGGTGATGCGGACATCGCCGCGGCGGGCGTGGGTGGACTGGATACGGACGCCGACGTGTTCGACGCGGAGGTTTTCGACACCATTGAAGAGGTAGGCGGCGGTATTGAGGCTGAGCTGGGTTTGGAGAGTGGAGTTGGTGGCGAGAGCGGCGGCGAGGGCGGTGCCGCCTTGTTCATCGAGCATGACGGCGGGGATGGGACTGAAGTCGGTGCCGCCCATGGGGAAGCGGTCGGTGAGGTCGCGGTTGTTATAGATGACGGCGAAGGCGGCACCTGCTTCGGCGGCGCGGCGGATTTTACCTTCGAAAGTGTTCTGGTCATTGGAGGGGGATCCGAGGGGGGAGCGGCTGATGAGGGCGGCTTTACCTGTGAGATCGATGGTGATGGGGGTTTGGGCGAAGCCGACATCGACGAGGGGCAGGACTGCGGTGGGGGTATCGGCGTGGGGCCCCATACTCGGGGTGGAAGGCAGGGAGCGGATAGCTAGGGGGACGTTGTTGCCGGTGGTGAGGACGCGCATGCCGTCGTCGGGGATACCACGGACGAGGGCGGCGGTGCGGGTTTGTTCTTCGACGGCGGGGAGGCGTTCCCAAGTTTTGGCGAGTTGGACGGCGAGGCCGGCATGGGGGATACCAAAGCCGGTGTTATGGCTGTGGAGGAAGCCGGCGCCGTTGGGGTTGACGTCGGGATCGGCGTTTGATTCGTGGCGGGAGCTGAGCGCGAGGATGTATTGGACGTCGCGGATGGTGAGGTCGGGCCGGATATCGAGGAGGAGGGCGACGAGGCCGGCGATTTGTGGGGTGGAGAAGGAGGTGCCCTGGACAGAAACGGAGGTGACGTAGTCGGAGCTATCGGTGGTGCTGAAGGCGGTGTTGATGCCGAGAGTTCCGAGTCGGTCGGTGGTGGTGAGGGCGCGTTCATCGGAGCCGCCGAAGGCGGTGATGAGGAGGCATGCGCCGGGGTTGCTGTAATCGGTGGGGTTGCCGAGGCTATCGACGGCGCCGACCGTGATGACGCGGGGGTCATTGGCATAGCCGTCGTTATTGCCGTCGAGGCTGAACTGTCGGCCATTACCGATGGAACGGACCATGAGGACGCCTTTGCCGTTACGGCCGAGGTTGAGGGCGGTATTGATGCCGGTTTTTTCGAGGGCGGAGGGGCCGAGCTGGGGGTAATCGGCGTTGCCCCAGCTATGGTTTTGGACGGCGACCAGCTGGTGTTGGTATTGGAACATCTGGGCGAGTTCGTCATCGAAGCTGGCGGGCATACTTGCGCCATTGAAGATTTTCCAGCTGGCTAGGTTGGCTTGGGGGGCCGTGCCGACGATGCCGCGGTTGTTGTTATTTCTGGCGGCGATGAAGCCGGCGACCAGGGTGGCGTGGTAGTCGGAGGAGCTGCTGGGGAGGGCGTTGGTGGTGCCGTTGGTGAAGTTGAAGTGGAACGTGTTGGTGCCGGCGGGGGCCAGGTCGGGATGGGCGAGCTCGACGCCGTCGTCGGCTACGGCGACCGTGACGCTGTTGCCGTAGGTGGTGCTCCAGGCTTCGCGGGCGGCGAGGTCGGGGCCGCGTCGGGTGCCGTCGGCCAGGCGGTTTTCCAGTTGCCAGAGCTGGCTGTATTTGGGGTCGTTGGGTCTGGGGGCGAGGCGAGTGTGGCGCTGGATATTCTGGCTAATGACAGGGCGGGCGGACAGGACGCCGGGGATGGCTGCGAGGTTTGTGCTTTGGCTGAGGGCCGTTAGGGCGTCGCCGGCGTCGAGGATATGGAAGTCTGGCGGGACGAAGTGGAGGGGCTGGAGGGGGCGGTTGGTGAGGATGGAATCGAGGGGGGTGGTGGGGTCGAGCTGGAGGACGATGCGCGGGCCGAACCAGATTTTGGGGCCGTCTGCTTTGTGCCTGCGGGCCTCGATGGTTTGCGGGTTGAGTTCGGTGTTGGGGGTGATCCAGTAGGTTGTGGGGGCGGATTCCTTGAGCGTGATCGTGGCGGGTAGAGAAGTTGCGGGCAGTTTGGTGGTGGCCAACGCTGCGGCGTGGGTGCCGGGTGTGGCGAGAAGGGTGGAGCACGCGATGGCAAGCAGGGCGACGAACGAATGAGGGTTACGCATGGGGAGCTATGAATTGGGCATGAAGCCCAGGACATCATGACCGCAGACGCGCCGGCTTTGGGCTATGGCGCGTGACACGTAGTTCTTGGCGTTTTCTACGGCTTTTGCAAGGGACTGGCCTTGGGCGAGGAAAGCTGCGATGGCTGCGGCGGTGGTGCAGCCGGTGCCGTGAGTATGGATACCGCGGATGAAGGGGGCTTCGATGAGGAGTTCGGCCTTGGGAGAGTAGAGGCAGTCGATGGCGGATTTCAGGCCTTTGAGGTGTCCGCCCTTGACGAGGACGGCGCAACCGAAGCGGGCGTGGAGGTCGCGCGCGGCCTGACGGAGGTCTTCGACTTCGTTGAGTTCGCGCTGGAGGAGGAGAGCGGCTTCGTCGCGGTTGGGGGTAATGAGCGTGGCGAGGGGGAAGAGGAGTTCCGTGAGGGTCCTGATGGCGTTGGGTTTCAGGAGGCAGGCTCCGCTGGTGGCGACCATGACGGGGTCGACGACCATTGGGGGGAGGGTATGGTCTTTGAGGGCGTCGGCGACGGCGCGGATGATGGCATTGGAGTAGAGCATGCCGGTCTTGATGGCGGCCGGGGGGAGTTCCTCGAGGACTGTCAGGATCTGGGCTTGGACGAGGTTGGGGGTTGCGCCCTGGATGGCGGTGACCTCTTTGGGGTTTTGGGCCGTGATACAGGTGATGGCGCAGGTGCCGTGGACACCGAGGGCGGCGAAGGTCTTGAGGTCGGCCTGGATCCCTGCACCGCCGCCGCTATCGGATCCGGCGATGGTGAGGACGGCTGGCAGTGCGCGGCGGCTACTCATCGGGGACGACACTACCATCGAAGGCTGGTGAGTGCGAGTGGTGTGTTACCGGGGGGGGTGGGTTTTAGGCGGGACGGAGCTTGCAGGCGGGCGGTGGCTTTTCTAGTCTCGGGGTCATAATCAAGCCTTGCGGTAGTATCGACCGGGAAAGATTTTTTTTATGTCGCGGACCCGGTTTCGGACACGTTGGCGTGGTTATGGAAGCCATGTATACGATTCTTGAAGCGCGGTTTCTGGCGCCGGACGTGAAGTTATTCCGCATCCAGGCCCCGTTCGTGGCCCGCAAACGCAAGCCGGGTCAGTTTGTCATTCTCAGGGTGCATCAGCATGGGGAGCGGGTGCCGTTGACCATTGCCGATTCCGAGACTGAGGAGGGTTCGGTCACCATTATCGTCCAGGGGATCGGGAAGACGACGCAGCTTTTGAACCAGCTGGGGAAGGGGGATCGGATTGCGGATGTGGTGGGACCTTTGGGCAAGCCATCGGAGATTGAGCGGTATGGGCGAGTGGTGGTGATTGGTGGGGGCGTGGGGACGGCGATTGCGTATCCAACGGCGCGGGGTTTGAAGGAGGCAGGGAACACCGTGGTATCGATTGTGGGGGCACGCACCAAGGAGCTGGTGATCTTGGAGGAGGAGTTGAGGGAGATCAGTGACGAGCTGCACATCACGACCGATGACGGTTCGTACGGCGAGAAGGGCTTTGTGACCGACAAGCTGAAGGCCTTGATTGACGGGGGGGCGCCGCCGGACTTTGTGTTGGCGATCGGGCCGATACCGATGATGCGGGCGGTGGCGGAGGTGACGAGGCCGCATGGGATCAAGACCATGGTGAGCTTGAATCCAATCATGGTGGACGGCACGGGGATGTGTGGCGGGTGTCGGGTGGTGGTGGGGGGCAAGAGTGAATTTGCCTGTGTGGACGGGCCGGAGTTTGATGCGCATCAGGTAGACTTCGGGATTTTGATTGCGAGGAATGCGATGTATCGCGAGGCGGAGGCCCGGAAGCTGGAAGCTTTCAAGGAGCATCAGGATGAGGAAGTGGCGCAGTGCCGGTTGGAGAGTGCGGCGGCGCGATTGAAGGAGGAGGGACGTTAAGATGCACAATCCCCTGAAGCCCAAGGAGCGGATGCAGATTCACCGGCAGGCGATGCCGGAGCAGGATGCGGGGAAGCGCAGCGCGAACTTCAAGGAAGTGAACCTTGGGTTGAGCGGCGAGCTGGCCAAGCAGGAGGCGTTGCGGTGTTTGAATTGCAAGACGCACCATTGTTTCCATGGATGTCCGGTGGGGGTGAAGATCCGGGAGTTTGTGGATTTGGTGGTGGCGGAGGACTATCTGGGTGCGGCGGCGAAGATCCGGGAGGACAACGTGCTGCCTGCAGTGACGGGGCGGGTGTGTCCACAGGAGGAGCAATGCGAGGGTTGCTGTATTCTGGGCAAGAACGGTGAGCCGCTGGCGATCGGTTATCTGGAGCGGTTCGTGGCGGATTACGAGCGGCGGGTGGGGAAGGTGGGGTTGCCGAAGAGGGCGCCGGCGACGGGCAAGAAAGTGGCGATTGTGGGGAGTGGTCCGGCGGCATTGAGTTGTGCCGGCGACCTGGTGCAGCAGGGACACGAGGTGACAGTGTTCGAGGCGTTGCATGAGATTGGCGGGGTGTTGGTTTATGGCATTCCCGAGTTCCGTTTGCCGAAGAGCATTGTGCGGGAGGAAGTGGAGAACATGCGTGCCATGGGGGTGGATTTTCAGACCAACGTGGTGGTGGGGAGAACTGTGACCGTGGATGAGCTCCTGGAGGAGCAGGGTTACCATGCCGTGTTCATTGCCACGGGGGCAGGGTTGCCGGTCTTCCTCAATATCCCGGGGGAGAACTTGTGCGGGGTGTATTCCGCGAATGAGTTCCTGACCCGGGTGAACCTGATGAAGGCCAGTCGGGAGGAGTATGACCAACCGATCTACGATTGTCGGGGCAAGGATGTTGTGGTGGTGGGCGGCGGGAACACCGCCATGGATGCGGTCAGGATGGCGGTGCGTCTGGGGGCCAAAAAGGCCAGTCTGGTGTATCGGCGTTCCGAGGCGGAAATGCCGGCGCGGATCGAGGAGGTGAAGCACGCCAAGGAAGAAGGTGTGCAGTTCTGCCTGCTTACCAATCCTATGGAGTTTGTGGGCGATGAACGGCAATGGCTGACTGGTGCCAAGTGTGTGCGGATGGAACTGGGGGAACCTGACGAGTCGGGGCGACGTCGCCCGGTTGCAGTGGAGGGTTCAGAGTTTATCCTGCCGGCGCAGGTGGCAGTCATCGCCGTGGGGAACAAGGGCAATCCGTTGGTGCAGAGCACGACTCCTGATCTGAAGACCACGTCGCGCGGTTACATTGAGGTGGAGGAGAAGAGCCTGAAGACCAGCAAGGTCGGCGTATTTGCCGGGGGTGACATCGTCACGGGTGGCGCCACGGTGATCCTGGCGATGGGGGCCGGCCGGGTAGCGGCCAAGGCGATTCATCAATATCTGGGTAGTGGCGTTTGGTAGCTCAGGGAATGCCCGTAAAATGGCCTGATATGGGTGCAGACTTGCAACCCCGCAAACGGGAGGTGGATCGACGGGGGGGAATCTCTACGGCACCGTTGTCAACATTTGATGAGCAGGATCGAGAGCCAGTGGAGCAGTTGGTGCAGGCCGTCCCGATGGCTACTGGTTAGAAGGTCGAGCTTACCCAAGTGAATCAGGGTTGCACGGGGGAACGGCCAGCGGTCGATGCCGCGGAGCAAGGACTCAGGCTGGAGGTCGTGAAGCGCCATGAGGCCAAGAGAGCATTCGTCCTGGTAATGCGCCGATGGGTGGTGGAGCGATCCTTCGCGTGGGCAGCCGGGTGCCGCCGACTGGCACGGGACCGTGAGCAATTGGCCAGTAGTCTGGCAGGCTAGCATAGGGTCACTTTCACCACGCTCATGCCCTACTTCCTCTTTCGCAAAGGTTGCCGACAGGCTCCAGGCCTTGTGGGGGGGTACGGATTATGGGGACAGGTGTCCCGTTTATCTGTAATGCGCCATCACCATATCCTGATGGGACCATGCTGGTTACTGGAGGCCGTAATCGGGTCGATTATTGTCGATCTCCATAGGATGGAGGGCGTATCGAGCCCCCTTTCAGTTGCCCAACCTGCAATCGTGATATCGAAATGCATCAACGGATTATCAGGACACCTGTCCCTATAATCCGTAAGGGGTTTAGGGCTTTCCACGGGCAGGGCTGATGCTGGGTGGGAGTTATTGGGGTCATATCCTGCCTTCATGCCTCTGGAGTCAGGGGTGGCTGGGGAGGTTGAGTTTGCGTTTGGGGTGGTGGTGGATTTGCATTACGCAGCCTCTCCCGGCAGGGCCGGTTTGCTGCAGGAGTTGCGCGAAAGGGGCGTGAGTGTTGATGCCACCAACGACTGGGGGGCGACGGTCCTGCTCATTGCTGCGGGTTCAGGACACACCGATTTTCGGAAAGTGAGCTCACCGCTTTTGTTCAGGGGCTGGGTGCGGATTTTATACTGGGGCGGGGTTGGACTTGCACGGATTCCGGTTTGGATTTGGTGGGGGCGGGCCAGATGCGGGTATTGCCAGGGGGGGAGCATTCGCTGCGACCGTTTGGCCGCACTATTTAGCTGGCTGGGCAGAGCTGGAGGCTGGGGGAGGGGTGTTCCTGGGAGGTGGTATGGACGGTGACGTGGCTGGCGCCGATTTGTTGGAGGCGTTCGGCGACGGCGGCGTAGGCGAGTTCAGGGCGGTTGCAGTCGCGGCTTAGGTGGCCGAGGTAGACGTTGCGGAGGTCGGCACTGACGATTTCCGTGGCGGCGTCGGCAGCTGCGGTATTACAGAGGTGGCCGTGTCGGCTGAGGATGCGTTGTTTGGTGGCCCAGGGTCGGCGGGTATCTTCCTGGAGGAGTTTGAGGTCGTGGTTGGCTTCGAGGACGAGGACGTGGGCGGGGCGGACGCGTTGGATGACGAGTTTGGTGGCGTGGCCGAGGTCGGTGAGGAAGCCGATGTTGCCGGAGGCGGTACGGAGGAGGAATCCGACGGGGTCTTGGGCGTCGTGGGGGATGGAGAACGTATCGATGGTGATATCGCCGAGGTCGAAGGTGCTGCCGGTTTGGAATTGCCTGAATGTGAGGGGGACTTTGCTTTGGCGGTGGATGGCTTCGGCGGTGAGGCGGTTGCAGTAGATGGGGATGCCGAGTTTTCCTGCGATGGGGCCGAGGCCCATGATATGGTCGGAATGCTCGTGGGTGACGAGAATCCCGTGGAGGGATTCGGGGGTGCGGCCGATACTGGCGAGGCGTTGGCGGATTTGGCGGCCACTGAAGCCGGCATCGATGAGCAGGCGCGTTTCTGCGGTTTCGAGGTAGGCGCAATTGCCTCCGGAACCGCTGCCGAGGATGGTGAAACGAGCTGACACGGGCGAGAGGGTAGGGGGCGTTGGGGGGTGAGTGCAACTATGGGCTGAGGATTTGCTGGGGTGCGGGGGGGTATGGAGGCAGAGAGGCTGGCTGGGGCTACTTTGTGCTAAGGCAAAGCACACTTCGTGCCGAAAAGATCTTGAGCAGAACAGGTCCCCGATTACTATCTCGAACGTGGCACAGGGTTTACAACTGGTTCCCAGAATGGCGCTGCAGCAGGTGTTGGCGCCGCAGCTGCAGCAATCATTGGCGTTGCTGCAGGCGCCGATGCTTGAGTTACAGGCGCTGGTGGCCAATGAGATGGCCCAAAACCCTGTTTTGGAGGAGGTTGCGGCCGACGAATCGCATCAGCGTGAGACGGACGAGGGTGAGACCATCATGAATCCGGTCGATCCGGCTGAGCCGCCGTCGGATGTGAATTTTGATCCGGCGACGGAGAAGCCGACTGAAGGGCCGGTGGACGATTTTCAGGCTGAGTTCGACAAGTTACTGCAGATGGATCAGGAGTGGCGCGATCATTTTGCGCAGACGAATGTTCCTTTACGGAGCCGCGAGGACGATGACGAGAAGCGGCAGTATATGTTCGACTCCCTGGTGGCGGATTCTTCCTTGCAGGAGAATTTGCTGGAGCAGATGCGGCTTTCCGAGCTGGAGGAGAGTGACCAGCAGGTGGCTGAGCTGTTGATTGGGAACGTGGACGACTATGGGTATCTTTCTGTGTCGTTGGAGGAGTTGACGGCGACGACGGGAGTGCCGTTGGTGAAGCTGGAGGAAGTTTTGAAAGTGGTGCAGTCCTTTCAGCCGGCGGGGGTGGCGGCGCGGGATTTGCGGGAGTGCCTGATGCTGCAGTTGGAGCGGAAGGAGCAGGCCTGGACGTTGGAGTATCGGATGATCCGGGACTGCATGGATGCGGTGGGCAAGCGTCGGATACCGGAGATGGCGCGCAAGCTGGGGAGCTCTGTGGAGCAGGTGCAGGATGCGTTCCAGAAGATCGGGTTGTTGGATCCGCGGCCGGGCCGGATGTTTTTGCCGGACCACAACCAGTATGTGAGTCCGGAGGTCTTTGTGACGCAGGACGGCGATGAATTTGTGGTGAGCACGGCCAACGACCACATTCCGCGGTTACGGATCAGCAATCTTTACAAGGATTTGATGGCGCAGGGGGACAGCACGCAGGAGGTGCGTGAGTACATTCGCGAGAAGATTCGGGCGGGCAAGTTTCTGATCAAGAGTTTGCATCAGCGGCAGGAGACGATCTTGAACATTGCGAAGGAGATTGTCAGTCGGCAGCGGGATTTCATGGAGAAGGGAGTGGCTCACTTGAAGCCCTTGACGATGGTGCAGGTGGCGGAGGTGGTGGGGGTGCACGAGACTACCGTGAGCCGTGCGGTGTCGGGCAAGTATATGGAGACGCCGCAGGGGTTGTTTGAGATGAAGTATTTCTTCACCTCGGGGCTGCAGTCTTCAGATGGTCAGAACATTTCCAACACGAGCGTGAAGGACATGCTGGCGGACCTGATCCGGGGCGAGGATGCGGGCAAGCCGTTATCCGATGAGGAGCTGGTGAAGTTGATCACGGCCAAGGGCGTGAAGATTGCGCGCCGGACGGTGGCGAAGTATCGCGGTGAGCTGAACATTCTGCCGTCGCATTTGCGGAGACGGTATTAGCGCCGGGCGGGAAGTGCGGAGGGCTTAGGGCTGCTTGCCCGCCGTAGTCCTGCCAGGAAGGCAGGGGCGAAGGAGGAAGGGCGGAGGGGAGTTTACATTTAGCCGTAGGCTGTTGGAGGTGGAGCGTTGGGCTAAGGGGGGACTTCAGCACACTGCTAACCGCTTACAGCCAACTTCAACTTTCGATCCGGATTTCGACATCGATAGGGATTTCGATTTGGGTGGTGCGCGAGGTGGGTGGAATGAGCTGCGGATCCTGCGGTCGCGGGACAGGTCGTTCCTGCCTGCGCCGGATTGTTTCGCGGGAGCGGGGTGGAGGTTTTGTTTCGGAACCGATAGCGGGTTGGGTGGCTGGCCCGATTGGCTTACTGTTACTGGTTGGAGGAAGTCCTCGCGTTGGGCGCCACGAGGTGTCCTCCGACGAGCAGGTAATTAACGGCCGTGGATTGAGTAGCGCGATGGACTCACGCAAGCCGTTGTTCAGTTACCTCGCCCTGGGTGCGGGCGAGCAGGGCAAGAAGGAGTTTGAGTCGATGCTTGGGGGGCAAGTGGATGGGGAGGCGGCTCCTAGGCTTTACCGAGCTGGGCTTTGGTTTGGGCCTGCATGGCGTCGAGTTCGGGCTGGAGTTTCCGTTTCACTTCACGGCTCATGCGGTCGATGAAGAGGATGCCCTGAAGGTGATCATATTCATGCTGGACGGCGCGGGCGAGCAGGCCGCCGCAGGTGAAGTGCAGGGGTTCGCCTTTGTCGTTGAGGCCGCGGACCTCGGTCGAGACGGGGCGGGTGATATCGCCGTAGATTTCGGGGAAGCTGAGACATCCTTCGGGGCCGGCGGCCGGGTCACCGAATAAGCGAAGCTCCGGGTTGATGAGGATCAGGGGCATGTATTTGTCGGGCACGACAGATTTCCCGTTGATCTCCATGGTGGATGGGCGTTCCTCGATGCCGGCGACGTCGATGACCGTGAGTTGGAGGGCTTTGCCGATTTGCTGGGCGGCGAGGCCGACCCCGTCGGCATCGCGCATGGTTTCGAGCATATCGGCGATCAGTTTCGTGATCTCCGGGGTGATGGACTCGATGCGTTCGCCTTTTTGGCGGAGCACGGGGTGGCCGTATTGGACGATGGGGAGGATCATGTCGTGTTGGCGGGGCTCAGGCTTGGTTGGGCCATTCCCGCATGAGCTGGGCGAGGGCGGGGAGGTTGGGGCTTTGGGCGGTGCGCACGTAGTAACCGCTGGTGGTGACCCCGGTGAGGACGGCTTCGGAGTTATTGAGGCCGATGAGTTTGCCGAGGCAGAAGCCGGCATTGAAGTGGTCGCCGGCGCCGGTGGTGATTTTGGGTTTGGCGGTGTAGAGGCCCTTGACGGCGTCGACCTGTCCACCGGTGGCGGCCATGGCGTACTTGGTGGGGTGGACGACGACTGTTTCGATGGGGAGTTTGGCGCCGATATCGGCGGTGAGTTGGATGATGGCTTCGGGGCTATGGGCACCGGTGCCGAGGCCGAGCACTTCGCCGATTTCGTTGGCCTCCTTTTCATTGAGGCCGAGGATGACGTCGAAGTGCTTTTGGAACTGGCAGATGAGGTCGAGGGCGCGGTGGATATCGTCGGTGGTGCGTTTTTCCGGGTCGGCGAGGTCGAAGAAGATGCGTCGGCGCGGGCCCGACAGTTGGGGGCAGACTTCCTTGAGCAGGGCTTCCCAGACATCGCTCATATAGGGGAGCATGGTCCAGTTGACGAAGCCGACGAAGGCGGAGTCCTGCATTTTCTGGATGAACTTATCGCGGCCGAAGCGTTCCTGGATATTGGCCCAGTTCATTTCCTTGAGTGAGGAGTGTTTGCCGACCATGACTTTGCCGTCCTCGAATTCGAGGGCGTCGGTGTGGCCGGGTTCGGCTATGCTGTGGACTTCGGCGATTTTGGCGAAGTCATTGAAGACGGGGTGGAGGTTGGGATAGCCGAGGACGCCGAGGTAGGTGACTTTGAGTCCGAAGCTGGCGAGGGCATTGGACATGATGGGCCCGTTACCGCCGAGTTTGGTTACGACGGGCACCAGTTCGACGTTGGTGCTTTTGCCTGCGGCTCCGGCGAGGCGGTCCGCCAGGTTCTGGATGGCGGGCATGCGGGTGTAGTTCTCGGCGCTTTCGCGTTTATCGACGACGTGAAGGATTTCATCGACGAAGCCATCGAGGCCGACGAAGGCCTGCATATTGGCGACGTTAGCGATGGCGGCTTCGATTTTCTGGGCGCACTGGATGCGGAGTTCTGCGGAGTCGATCATAATTCTGTTTCTAAAAAATCCGTGGGCGGTTGTATTGGGATGGGTTATTCGAGCGTGACGCCGAGGAGTCCGAGGACGCGTTCGAGGTCGTCATCATTGAAGAACTGGACTTGGAGGAAGCCTTTGCCATTGCGGTAGCGCAGGGCGACCTTGGTGCCGAGGGCTTCGCGCAATTTGTCCTGCAGTTCCTGGACGTGCGGGTCGCCGGAGGTTTTGGTGGTGGTTTTACCGGACGGGCTGGTGCCCTTGGTTTGGGTTTGCCATTGGGAGATGAGGTCTTCCGTTTGGCGGACGTTGAGTGTTTGGCGGAGTGTGCGATCAGCGGCGAGGCGTTGTTCCTCGGGGTTGCTCAGGCCGAGGATGGCTTTGGCGTGGCCTACCGTGAGGCGTCCATCGCGCACGAAGGCCTGGACTTGGGTGTCGAGCTTGAGCAGTCGGAGGGCATTGGCGACGACTGTGCGGCTTTTGCCGACGCGGGTGGCAGTTTGTTCCTGGGTGAGCTGAAATTGTTCGATGAGCTGGGCGTAGCCTTGGGCTTCCTCCATGGGGTTGAGGTTTTCCCGCTGGAGGTTTTCGATCAGGGCCAGCTCGAGGGCGGCGCGGTCATCGGCCTCGCGGACGAGGATGGGGACTTCGGGGAGGCCGGCCAGTTGGGCGGCGCGCCAGCGGCGTTCGCCGGCGATGAGTTCGAAGTCGTTGCCTTGGCGGCGGACGATGAGGGGTTGGAGGATGCCTTGTTCCTGGATGGAGTCGGCGAGTTCGCGGAGGGCATCTTCCGTGAACGTTTTGCGTGGCTGGAAAGAGCAGGGGTGGACCTGGCTGATCGGCACATGGCGCACGGCATCCGCCTCGGGCGTAGGAGCCTGGGCGGTCTGGGGCGGGGTGGCGGCGGCTGGCGCTTTGGGCGGTGCACCGCCCAGCAAGGCGCCCAGGCCGCGGCCTAGGGCCGGTTTGGACATAGACGTCAAATGTGTCGAACCTCCAAGGAAAAGTCTAGAGTTCACTCTTTTGGCAGGAGAGAGGAGAGGGGAGAGGGCAGAGAGTGGGGATGGGTTTGGTGCGGGAGCTTGACGCTTTCATTTGCAGGGATTCTGATGGTCCACATGCAATCACCCTTGAGCAGGCCTTTGTCCCGTCGTGCCTTCATGCGTCGAGCCGGTATGGTTTCCGTGGCGGCTGGTGTTCCGGTCTGGTGGGCTGAGCGGGAGTTGGCGATGGCGGGGGAGCCGGGGCGTCGGTTGGGGCCGAATGATCGTCCGGGGATTGCGTTGGTGGGGTGTGGGGGGATGGGGCGAGGGGATGCGCGC
>JBMTVN010000062.1:0-16570 GCA_049451415.1 Limisphaerales bacterium
CGGAGGGTTTTGGTAGGGGCTGGGAGGGTGGTGAGATACGTCGAGGTGTGGGAGAGGTTTTGTTTGAGGTTGTGGTAGGAGGATGGGGTTTGGCGGGTGATGGATTCGAGGAGGTGGATGACGGCGTCTTCCGCTTCCGGGTTGGTGGAGACGGTGATTTCCCAGAGTGTTTTTGGGGAGGGGGCGGGAGGCTGTGTGGGGCGCTTGGGCATTTAGGCCGTGGGGTTGATGGCGTTGAGCTGGGCGTTGAAGAGCTGTTGGGCGCCGTGGCGGGCGAGATCGAGCATGCCGTTCAGTTGCTCGGGGGAGAAGGTGGATTCCTCGCCGGTGCCCTGGAGTTCGACGAAGGAGCCTTGGCTGGTGAGGACGACGTTCATATCGACTTCGGCGCTGACATCTTCCTGGTAGCAGAGGTCGAGGATGGGTTGGCCGTGGAGGATACCGACGCTGACGCCGGCGACTTGGTGGAGGAGGGGGGATTCCTTGATTTTGCCTTCGGCGATGAGTTTTTGGGCGGCGAGGGCGATGGCGACGTAGGATCCGGTGATGGCGGCGGTGCGGGTTCCTCCATCGGCTTGGAGGACGTCGCAATCGAGCCAGATGGTGCGGGAACCGAGTTTTTCGAGGCTGAGGGCGGCGCGCATGGAGCGGCCGATGAGGCGTTGGATTTCGGAGGAACGTCCATCGAGTTTACCGCGGGAGATATCGCGGGGTTTTCGTTGGAGGGTGGAGTAGGGGAGCATGGAGTATTCGGCGGTGATCCAGCCGCCGGTGACGCCCTGTTCCTTCATCCAGCGCGGCACGGATTCATCGATGCAGGCGGCGCAGATGACTTGAGTATTGCCCCATTGGACGAGGGTAGAGCCTGCGGCGTGAGGGGCGATATGGTTTTGGAACCGGATGGGGCGGAGTTCGTTGGGTTGGCGATGATCGGGTCTTGGGTGAGTCATGGTGTCGTGAGGGTGTTGTGTGGGTTATGGAGGGTCTAGAGACCGGCGCTTTCGAAGAGGCCGTGGACGCCGGTGGTATTCGTATTATTGACGGAGGTGGGTGCGAGGACCTTTTTGAGGTATTGGATGGCTTCGGCGAGGGATTGGATGGATCTGGGGAGGGAGGCTCCGCTGGCGTTGGGGTGGCCTCCGCCCTTGAGCTTTTCTGCGATGGCGAGGGCTTCGCCGTTCCGGCTACGGAGGCTGACGAGGAAATTACCGGATCCTTTGCGGTAGAGGTTCAGCAGGACGGTGTAGGGGCAATTGGTTTCGTTGAGGAGGTGATGGACGACGAGGTTGGGGTTGCCGATGGTAGTTTCGACGATGCCGATATTGCCTGGGAGAGGGGTGATATGTTGGCGGCTCCAATCGAGGCCGAGGGGGTCTTCTATTTCGCGTTTGAGTTGGGTGACTTGGAGCAGGGGGTGGTTGAGCAGTTTTTCGGGTTCACCGTTGATGAGTCGGTAGAGGTTCCAGAAGCCGTATGTTTTGACGAGGCTGGCGTGGTCGATGGCGGTGAGGAAGGCTGGGTCATCGACGAGGAACAGATCTGAGACGTTGTTGAGGTGGACGATTTGGTCCAGGGTTTCGTTGGCGAGTCCGTTTTCCTTGAGGAGTTGGTAGACTAGGGCGGCGGCTGAGGTGGGGGGGTTCTGGTGGAGTTGGGCCAGTTGGGGAGGGGTGCAGGAGAAGGGGTGGTGGTCGAAGATGATCCAGTGGGAGCGGTCCAGTTTGGGTTCGTAGGCGAGGTCGCAGACCCAGGCGGAGGACTCGAAGGGCTGGCGTTGGCGCCAGCCGTGGGTGTGGTAGGCGAGGGTGGGTATTTCGGCGTTATACCAGTGTTTGGCGAGGCGCTGGGCGAGGAGGGCGGCCAGAAGTCCATCCAGATCACTTTCGTGGGTCAGGATGACTTCGGGTTGTAGCGGTAGCGACATGGCGGGGACGATACTGAAGGTGTGAGGTGATGGCTAGCAGGGTGTTCAAAAACCGGAGTGATTTATTTGCGGGTGCAGGTTTGCGGGGTGCGCGTGGTTGGCGGTTGTTTTTTTCTTTGTTCCGCGGCTTGGGGCGGCAGAATGCGCGGCTTACAAGACATGAGCACTACACTTTTTGATTTGAGCGGTGAGGTTGCGGTTGTGATTGGCGGGACGGGGGTTTTGGGTGGTGCGATAGCGGAGGGGTTTGCATCGGCTGGGGCGCGTGTGGCGATTGTGGGGAGGAATGAGGAGAAGGGGCGGGTGCGGGTGGAGGCGATTCGTTCGGCTGGTGGGGAGGCGGAATTTTTCAGTGCGGATGCGTTGAGTCTAGAGAGTCTGGGTGAGGTTCGACAGGCGCTGGAGGCGCGTTGGGGTGGGGCGACGGTTTTATTGAATGGGGCTGGTGGGATTGATGCGAACGCGGCGGTTACGCCGGAGAAGCCCTTGGAGCGGATGCCTTTGGAGGCTTGGGAGCGGAACTTTGATTTGAACTTGGTGGGGGGGGCGCTGTTGCCGTGTCAGGCCTTTGGTCCGGGCATGGTGGAGCGGAAGCGTGGAAGCATCATCAATATTGCCAGTGTATCGGCCCACATTGCGATGAGCCGGACGATTGCGTATTCCGCGGCGAAGGCGGCGGTGATCAGCCTCACGCAATTCTTGTCGAGGGAATGGGCGATGAGCGGGGTTCGGGTGAACAGCATTACCCCGGGGTTTTATCCTGCGCAGCAGAATCGACGGGCTTTGTTTGAGGAGGATGGATCCTTGACTCCGCGGGGGAAGCAGGCGATTGCGCATACACCTATGGGCCGTTTTGGTGAGCCGAGGGAGTTGCAGGGGGCGGCGGTATTTTTGGCGAGCTCGAGGGCGAGCGGGTTTGTTACGGGGACGGACATTCGGGTAGACGGGGGTTTCTTATCGATGACCATCTAATCGATTGACTGATTTGACCTGAGGAGGAGCGAGCTATGCGTGACGGGTTATGGAGTGCGGTGGCTGGCGGAGGAGGCGTGGTCTCCGAGCAGGAGGTTTCCGGGGTCATTTCGCACGCTTTACCGGCGGCGGAACTGGCGGGGAAAAGGATTCTCTTGGTGATTCCCGATGCGACGCGGACGGCTCCGGTGGGGATGGTCTTCAAGCTGATTCACGGGCAGTTGCGCGAGAGGGTGGCGGCCTTGGACATTTTGGTGGCGTTGGGGACTCATCAACCGATGAGCGAGGAGGCGATTTGTGGCCGGCTGGAGATTACTTTGGAGGAGCGTCGCGGTGAGTATGCGGGTGTTGGGTTCTTCAACCACGCTTGGGATGACCCGGAAGAGCTGTGTCGGGTTGGGGAGATTCCTGCGGGGGAGATTGAGGTATTGAGCGGAGGTTTATTTTCGCAAGATGTGGTGGTGGAGGTGAACCGTAGGGTTTTCGAGTATGACCTTGTGGTGTTACTGGGGCCGGTATTTCCGCATGAGGTGGTGGGTTTTTCAGGTGGGAACAAGTATTTATTCCCCGGCGTATCGGGACCGGAGGTATTGAATTTCTTTCATTGGCTGGGGGCAGTGGTGACGACACCGAAGATTATTGGCAACCAGCGGACGCCGGTCAGGCGGGTCATTGATCGGGCGGCGTCCATGGTGGGGGTTGCCAAGGTGGGTTTATCGATGGTGGTGGATCCGTCGGGAGGGCTGGGAGGTTTTATTGGTGGGGGTGTGGAGTCGGCGTGGGAGGCGGCGGTCGAAGTTTCGCGTCGTTTGCATATAGCGGTGAAGGACCGGGCCTTTCACACGATTTTGTCGTGTGCACCTGCGATGTATGACGAGCTATGGACGGGTGGGAAGTGCATGTACAAGTTGGAGCCGGTCCTGGCGGACGGGGGTGAGCTGATCATATATGCGCCGCACATTCGGGAGGTGTCAGTGACGCATGGGCGGTGGTTGGACGAGGTTGGGTATCATTGTCGGGATTATTTTGTGAAGCAGTGGGATCGGTTTAAGGGGTATCCATGGGGTGTGCTGGCGCACAGCGTTCACGTGCACGGTTTGGGGAGTTATGAGGGTGGGGTTGAGCGGGCGCGTGCGCGTGTGGTTCTGGCCACGGGGATTTCGGAGGAGAGGTGCCGTCGATTGAACCTGGGATATCGCGATCCGGCGACGATTGATCCGGCGTCCTTTGCGGGGCGGGAGGAGGAGGGGGTGCTGTATGTGCCGAAGGCTGGGGAGATGTTGTATCAGCTGAGTCAGCCACCGCAGTGGGCGGTCTGTTAGGTCTGGGCGAGGCGGGGGTGGCTTATTGTCAGGTTGGTATTTCGCGGAGTCGCTGCAGGGTTTTTTCCAGTCTTTGGCGTACGGCCTCGTGGGTAACGCCGGAGATTTTTCCGATGGCAGACAGCGTGTGGGGTTTTTGGCCTTGGAGTCCGAAGCGCAGTTGGAGGAGGTATTGTTCGTGAGGGTTGAGCTGGCTGAGGTAGTAATCGATTTCCGGGTTCAGCTGAGTTCCTGCGGATTCTGTTTCGGGTGCGGGGATGGATTCGATGGGGAGCGGGGCGCGCTGGTCTTCGATGGAGTTTTGGAGAGCCGGGTTGCAGCGACTGCGGGTGGATGATTTTCCCTGGGCGTTCTGTTTCCGGAGCTGGTAGTCGGGTATGCGGACGACGCGGTTGATGCGATGGATCGCTTGGATCATGGCTCCGCGGACCCTGGGGTAAGCATAGGTGGCGAGGCGGGCGTTGCTTTTGGCTTCGAAGCTATCGAGGGATTGGATGAGGGCGATATTGCCTTCCGAAGTAAGTTCGAGGAGGTGGGCGGAGTGGGATCTGAACGAACGGGCGATTGCGACGACCCATTTGAGATGGGAAAGGATCAGGGCAGTGCGGGAGGACAGGTCCCCTTGGCGACAGCGCGAGAGGAGGCGCTTTTCCTCGGTGGCGCTTACCCGTGACCATGGGCTGATTTCTTCCAGGTAGAGCTGAAGGCTGCTGTAGCCGTTTCGGGATGCGGAGGGTGTGGAGTCTGGGGTGGTGCGCGAGGCGTGTGGTTCGTTCAGTTCCTTGATCATGCATAAAGCCTAGATGACCTATGCAGATCAGAAAGATGGGTGATAACTGATTGGCTTGTGGGGGGATTATCGGAACGGTTGAGGGGTGATTACCTGACGAGCCGGGCGAGTTACCATAACCAGACATGGAGTATGCTGGCTGGGATACTGGCGACGGCGCAGGTGAAAAGCAGGATCAGGACTGCGGAGTCGATCTGGTCATCCAAGGTGATGGAAGCGAGAGAGTGGTTTTGTGTGTTCATGGTATTTGGGGTCGAGTTGGGTGTAGGGGTTAGCAGGTATAAGTCAGGTTTCGGGAGCCTTTGTGTGGCGTGGAGGGTTGGACGAGGAGAAAGCCTTCGGCCTTGGCGCGGGCTTCGTATCGTTGGGCCCACTGGAGGGCTTGGATTTGGACCCAGTCGGGCACGTCACCTTGGATTACGCGAACGGGGTTGAGACCGATGACGAGTTCGGTGTTCCCGTAAAAAGCGTGGAGTCGGGTTCCGAAAGTGCGGTCGAACAGCATCCGTATCACGATTCCATTGAACTTGCTGAGCACTGGCATGGTGTTTCCTCGGTTATCTTCTGTCTGGAGAAAGCACACATGGGGTGGGGTTTTTGTTTCAGTTTTCGGTGAACTGTTTGTTCGCCATCTGGAGGGTGTGGAAAGAGCAATGGCGCGCCTGTGGCGCGCCATTGACTAGAGCCAATTGATTTGGATGCTTTTTTGAGGTTTACCAGGCGAGGTTTTGGAATCGTTCGGCGACCTTTTGGACGTTTTCGCGGGAGTTGAAGGCGGAGATACGGATGTAGCCTTCGCCCATACGGCCGAAGCCACTTCCCGGGGTGATAACCACGTGGGCTTGATTAAGGACGTGATCGAAGGCCTGCCAGCTTGTGACGCCTTGGGGTAGCTGGACCCAGATATAGGGGGCATTGATGCCACCGTGGACGCTTAGGCCCGCAGAGGTCAGGCTATCACGCAGGATGGTGGCATTCCCGAGGTAGAACTCGACGAGTTCTTTCACCTGCGTTTGGCCTTCGGGGGAGTAGAGGGCTTCAGCGGCGCGTTGGACGATGTAGCTGACCCCGTTGAACTTGGTGGTCATACGTCGGGCCCAGAGCGGGTGGAGAGGGGTGCGTGTCCCGTTCGGTTGGTCCGCCATGAGATCTTTGGGAACCACCGTGAAGGCGCAGCGGGTTCCGGTGAATCCGCCATTTTTGGAGAAGCTACGGAATTCGATGGCGCATTCGCGTGCTCCGTCGATTTCAAAGATGGAGTGGGGGACATCGGGTTCGGTGATATAGGCTTCGTAGGCTGCGTCGTAGAGGATGATGGCGCGGGGTTTGCGGGCATAATCGACCCAGGCAGCCAGTTGTTCGCGTGTGGCGGTGGTGCCGGTGGGGTTATTGGGGTAGCAGAGGTAAATGAGGTCAACCGGTTCGTTCGGGATAGCGGGGACGAATCCATTATCGGCGGTGCAGGGGAGGTAGACCAGTCCGGCGTAGGTGCCTGAGTTATCGGCGGGGCCGGTGTGTCCGGCCATGACGTTGGTATCCACGTAGACGGGGTAGACGGGGTCCATGACCGCGATTCGGTTGGAGTGTCCGAAGATATCGAGGATATTGCCGGCGTCGCACTTCGAGCCGTCGGACACGAAGATTTCGTCGTCGGCGATCTGGATGCCGCGCTGGCGGTAATCATTTTGGGCGATCGCGGTGCGGAGGAAGTCATAGCCTTGCTCCGGGCCGTAGCCACGGAAGGAGGCGCGCTGGCCCATTTCGTCGGTAGCTTTATGCAGGGCGTTGATGGTGGCTTGGGGGAGTGGTTCGGTCACATCGCCGATGCCACAGCGGATGAGTTGCTTTGCGGCTTCGGGATTGGTTTCGGTGAACGATTTAACGCGCCGGGCAATTTCGGGGAAGAGGTAGCCGGCTTTGAGTTTCAGGTAGTTATCGTTGATGTGTGCCATAAAAAGAATTGGGTAATAGGTCACTGATTGCTGCAGTGACCATGGGCTTTTAGCTGCGGGGACGGAAACCGGGGGGCAGGTGTTGGGGCGGCGGTTCTGGTAGGGCTGGCTCGGAGGTTTCTGCTTCCGGTTCCCGGTCTTGTTCGGTTTCCGTTTCCTCCGGGGAATCAGATTCTTCGGCTTTATGCTCTGGCAAGGGGGGGATGATACCTTCGTCGACAAGTTGCTCGAGTCGGGCGCGGGCTTTCTTCCCGGCTTTGGTATCGTGGTATTCGGATTCGATCCGGAGGAGGAGGTCGATGGCTTTTTGGGATTGGTGGAGCGGGCCTGAATAGAGGTTGCAGAGATGGATGGCCAGCCAGCCCCAGCGTTCGCGTGGGAGTTTATGGGTCAGGACCTGTTCGTATTCGAGGGCGGCGGCGAGCGGGGTATGGAGTTCTTTCTCGTAGATCTCGGCGATACGAATCGCAGCGTGGACCTTGGTCGGGTTGGCTTTGAAGTATTCTCGAAGGAGTTCGATAGCTTCGACGAAATCACCTCGATTACACGCGTCTTCGGCGGCTTCGTAATCAGGGTCAGCGGGGCCGGTTTGGGTCTCGTCGAAGTAGGCGCGGCCGGCGCGGATTCCAAAGTAATGTCCTACCTCCAGTGCGGCGAGTCCGGCGAGGCCTAGGATCGAGACGACGAGGCCTCCGATCCAGACCCCGAGCGATTCGTTCTGTTTTGGGGTGGCTTCCTCGGTGTCGTCCGGTGTGAGGTTGGCGTTTGGGTTGGCGAGATCCGAGTCCGCCACCGTGGTTTGGTTCGCTGAGGCACGATCGTATCGGCTCTTGAACTGATACCCGAACAAGGCAGTAGAAACCGCCAGGAGTATTATCAGGATGATGCGGACGGGCCTGCTCATGCGACAAAGGCGGAAGTTTATGGATGGGCTGGTCGGGGTCGACAAAAAACTCTGGAGCGCGAGTTGGGACGGAATGCTGCTTTGGTGCACCTCGCCCGATTTCATTGAGCGAGGTCTCGTCTCGTGAACCCTTTCGTTTTTGGTGGTGGACCATTTTGGCCGCGTAAAAGGGCCAGGAGAGCTCTGTGCAGCTGAGTTTTCCTATGGACCGCAAAACGAGGCAAAAAAGCGGCCCATAGGGGTTTTTTTGGGGGGGTAAGAGGACCTAACGCGCTTATTTGCAGAGAGTTGCTCTGGTCCGACCACGATATGCGGTGGCGGCGAGGTTTGCAGCGGAGTGGAGGCAGGGCTTGGGGTTTTGGAGGGCTTGTTGGAGTGGGGCGATATTGGGGGTGAGGGGGTAGATGGCGGTGAAGTGATTTTGGAGGGTTTTGGGTTGGAGTATGGAGCCGGCGATGGCGATGCAGGGGAGGTTGCGTTTTTGGGTTTGCCGGGCGATTTCGCCGACGCCTTTACCCATGAGGGAGGAGGCATCGATACGGCCTTCGCCGGTGATGACGAGGTCGGCCCAGTCGAGGTGTTGGGGGAGGTTGGCGTAGTGGGAATAGATGTCGGTACCGGGTTGGATGGAGGCGTTAGCGAAGGCGAGGAGGCCGAAGCCGAGTCCACCGGCGGCGCCGGCGCCCGGGTTTGGGGCGAAGTTCTGGCCGGAGTATTTGGAGAGGATCCGGCTGAGTTGCTGGAGGGCCTGGTTTGCGGGTTGGATATCCTGGGGGCGGATTCCCTTTTGCGGGCCGTAGATGCGGGTGGCGCCGAGGCGGCCGAGGAGGGGGTTTTGGACATCGGTGGCGATGATGATTTGGGTGGTTTTGGGGAGTGGGGGCTCGGGTGGGGGGATGATATGGCGGAGGTGGATGAGGTCGGGCCATTGGGTGATGGGTTGGCGGTTTGCGCTGAGGAACTGCCAGCCGAGTCCGGTGGCGAGTCCGAATCCGCCGTCATTGGTGGCGCTGCCGCCGATGCCGACGAGGCAGGTTTTGGGTTTGTGTCGGGTAGCGGAGAGGAGGAGTTTTGCTAGGCCCTGGGTATTCAATTCGAACGGGTGGTATTTATTGGGGGGGAGCATGGCGAGGCCGATGCACCGGGCTGATTCGATGACGACTGTTTGGTGATCGGGGCTGATCCACCAGGGGGAGCGGCAGGGTTGGTGGGCGGCATTGATGGTTTGGCAGGAGCGTTGTCGGGCTTGGAGCAGAGTTCGGAGGCAATCCCCGAAGCCGTCTCCTCCGTCGGTGAGGGGGAGGATGCGGATGGTATCGGTGGGGCGGGCTTTTTTCCAACCGGAGGCGATGGCTTTTGCGGCTTGGAGGGAGGAGAGGGTGCCTTTGAATTTATCTGGGATGATCAAGACCTTCATGGGGTGTTTGGCGGGATTTGGCATGGGGAATTTAGGGTTGGGTGAAAGGGGTTGGGGATCCAACAAAAAACAAAATGGGGTGAGTGGTCGGGCTTGCGGGCTGGATTTACTGTGGCATCTTAGTCCCT
Source organism: Limisphaerales bacterium (assembly GCA_049451415.1). Classification (GTDB taxonomy): domain Bacteria; phylum Verrucomicrobiota; class Verrucomicrobiia; order Limisphaerales; family JAHDYP01; genus JBMTVN01. The sequence continues at coordinate 9,410 of JBMTVN010000062.1, forward strand.
GACATTTTGATTATGAGCACGCCTACGATCATTGCGTATTTGAAACCGACCTGTGGATGGAGCAACGGTGTTCGCGCCATTCTGAAGAAGTATGAGTTGCACTATGAGGATCGCGACATCATTAACGATCCGATGCAGCGCCGGGAGCTGGAGGAGAAGAGCGGGCAGCATTTGAGTCCGTGTGTGGAGGTGAACGGCAAGATGTTGCCGGACATCAGCGGTGCTGAGCTGGAGGCCTACATGTTGGAGAGCGGGGTGGTTCAGCCTACGGATCGCGAGGCTGAGGCTCCGACGCACCAGTGCTGCGGCCGGTAATAGGGGTTCGATCCCAAGGGTTTTAGGGGCTCATCGGTTGATGCCGATGGGCCTTTTTCTGTTTCAGAGGTATTGCCGGGCTTCGCTGCGTGGGGGTGGATTGACGAGGTGTTGTCCGGGGTTTGCGAGCATAGGTTGGCCGTTCCAGGTGATGTTGTGCCCGAGTTGCAGGGCGATGAGGCCGGCGCAGCCGATTTCGGTGGCGTGGCCACCGACGTCGAAATTGGAAAAAGTTTTCCCGACGCCCTGGCAGGCGTTGATCCATTCGAGGGCGTGTCGACCTCCCACCCTGGGGAGGCGGGTGGGGACGGCATTGGCTGCTTGGTGTTTATCGGCGTGTTTAAATTCGGTTTCGTGGTTCATCCGCAGGTAACAATTGTTGTTCCAGAGGCCGGCTGAGAGTGTGCCGAGGCTGCCGACGAGTATGCAGCCTGTGGGTTCGATGGATCCGAACGTTTCGCGGAATCCGCCGAGCAGGTGGTCGGGGGGGTAAATTTCGTGGCCGGAGTGGAAGAACAGGTTTACTGGGGGGCGGCTATTTCGGGCGGGGAAGCTGAACTGGACGCGGCACCGGGTGGGGAAGCTATCCATGCCGAGACCATCACCTGAGACCTGGATGGTTTCGGGGTAGTCTAATTCGAGGGCACGGATGGGCATGCTGAAGGAGTGGCAACAGAAGTCCGCCAGCGACCCCCCGCCGAAGTCGTACCAACCCCGCCAGAGTATCGGATGGTATTTCTTCGTCTTGTAGGGTCTGGCGGGAGCGGGTCCGAGCCAGAAGTTCCAGTCCAGTTCATCGGGGATGGGGTCGGGGGTTGCCGCGCGGTTTTCTCCGTTGGGCCAATTGTGTTGGGGGTGCCAGACATGGATTTCCGAAACCGTTCCGATGAGTCCGGCCTGGATGAGTTCGATACTGCGGCGGAAGTTGTCGGAAGCGGCGCCTTGGTTGCCGGTTTGGGTTGCGACGGGGCTTTTTTGGGACAACTCGCGCAGGGCCCGGGCTTGTCCGACGGTGTGGGTGAGAGGTTTTTCGCAATAGACGTGTTTACCGGCCTGGATGGCGGCGGTGGCGATAGCAGCATGCCAGTGGTCCGGGGTTCCGATGATGACGGCGTCCAGCTTATCTGAGTCGAGGAGTTCCCGGTAATCGTGGAACACCTGGGTATCCGGGCTTTTGTAGAACTGATCGATACGGTCTTTGGCTTTGGCGGCGGCTTTTTGGTCTACATCGCAGACGCGGGTGAGTTGGGTTCCGGGGAGGTTGATGATTCCGTTGGCGACGCTCCAGCCCTGGTTGCCGGCGCCGATCAGGCCGAGGTTGATGCGTTGGCTGGGAGGGATGCGATTATCACGTCCGATGGCTGAGGCGGGGAGGATGAGTGGTGCGACCAGGGAGGCGGAGGTGGCCAGAAACTGGCGGCGGGTGGTTTGTTTTGGGTGTGGTGGTATTGATTTCATTTTTGATTCGTTCGGGAGGGGCTAGAGGTGGGGTCTAATTACAACCTTCCGGGTGGGGAGAGAAACCAAAAACCGCGGTTGATCGAGAGGGGAGTGGTTTTGTGGCAGGGCGGTCTGGTTCAGGAGGAGATATGCGCTTGCCAGCGGGGTTGGGACGGCTGACGGTGTTGCGGTGCGATGGATTACAAAGGCGAAGGGCATGCAGGCGTTGGCGTTGCGTTGGCGGCGCGAGGGGGTGCGGGTTGGTTTTGTACCGACGATGGGGTATTTGCATGAGGGGCACATGAGTTTGGTGCGGAGGGCGAGGCGGGACGTGGGGGAGGATGGTGTGGTGGTGGTGAGTGTTTATGTGAACCCGACGCAATTTGCGGCGAACGAGGATTTATCGAGATATCCCCGGGATTTGGGGCGGGATCGCCGGTTATGTCGTGAGGAGGGTGTGGATGTGATGTTTGTGCCGGACGATGGGGAGATGTATTGGCGGGGCGATGCGGCGGGTGAGGCATCGACTTATGTTGTGGAGGAGCTGTTGGTGAGGGGGATGGAGGGGGCATCGAGGCCGACGCATTTTCGTGGGGTGACGACCGTGGTGGCGAAGTTGTTCCATCTGGTGGCTCCGGACGTGGCGGTTTTTGGGGCGAAGGACTATCAGCAGGCGGCAGTGGTGAAGCGGATGGTACGGGATTTGTTTATGCCGGTGGATGTGGTGGTGGCGCCGACGGTGCGGGAGGCGGACGGGTTGGCGATGAGTTCCAGGAATGCCTACCTGACGGCGGAGGAGAGGGGGCAGGCGGTGGTTTTGCATGAGGCGATCGGGATGGTAAGGCGGTGTGTGAGGGGGGTGAAGCGTCCCGTTTTGGCGGAGCGATTGCGTGGGGAGGTGGAGCGGTTGGTTGGGGGTTGTTCACTTGGGCGGCTGGACTATGTTGCCTTTGTGGATGAGCAGACCTTGGAACCCTTGGAGAGGGTGGGGCGTGGTGCGCAGATGGCATTGGCGGTTTGGTTTGGGAGGACGCGGTTGATCGACAACGGTCGGTTATGAGGATTTAGGAAGGAGAACCAGGAGATGTCGGCGAGGTATTATGACGTGCTGGTGTTGGGGAGTGGGATCGCGGGATTGACCTTTGCGCTGAAGGCGGCGGCGTTGGGGCGGGTTGCCATTGTGACCAAGAAGAGCAGTGCCGAATCGAATACCAACTATGCGCAGGGTGGTATTGCTGCGGTGCTGGGGGGGGACGACTCGCTGGAGTTGCACGTGGCGGACACCCTGCAGGCCGGGGCGGGATTATGTCATGAGGATGTGGTGAGACAGGTGGTGGCGGAGGGGCCTGCGCGGATTCAGGATTTAATTGATTACGGGATGCGGTTTACCGCGGGGGAGGAGGGTGGAGGATTGGATTTGGGGCGTGAGGGGGGGCATTCGCGGAGGCGGATTGTGCATTCGAGGGACATGACGGGGAGGGAGGCGGAGCGGGTGTTACTGGCGGCGGCGGAGTCGAACCCGGCGATTGAGATTTTGGAGGATCACCTGGCGGTGGATTTGATTACCACCGGCAAACTGGGCAGGGGAGGGGGGAACCGGTGTGTTGGGGCGTATGTCTTGAACGGTCGGACGGGGCAAGTGGAGACTTTTGGTGCGCGGGTGACGATGTTGGCGACGGGCGGGTGCGGGAAGGTGTATTTGTATACGACGAATCCGGATATTGCGACGGGGGACGGGGTTGCGATGGCTTATCGGGCGGGAGCTTCGGTGGTGAACATGGAGTTCATTCAGTTTCATCCGACCTGTTTGTTTCACCCGAAGGCGAAGTCCTTTTTGATCAGCGAGGCTGTTCGTGGAGAGGGGGGCATATTACGGACGATGGATGGCCAGGCGTTTATGGAGCAGCATCATCCGATGAAGGATTTGGCTCCGCGGGACATTGTGGCGAGGGCGATTGACAGTGAGATGAAGCAGAGCGGGTCGGAGCATGTGTGGTTGGACATCACGCATCGTCCGGCGCCGTTCACGATGGAACGGTTTCCGAACATCTACCAGACGTGTTTGGGGTATGGGATAGACATGACGAAGGAGTATTTGCCGGTGGTTCCGGCGGCGCACTATCAGTGTGGCGGGGTACGGGCGAATTTGGATGGGGAGACGGACATACAGGGTTTACTGGTGGTGGGGGAGGCGGCGTGGACGGGTTTGCATGGGGCGAACCGGTTGGCGAGCAACTCCTTGCTGGAGGCGTTGGTGGGGGCTCATCGGGCGGCGGCGAAGTTGGGGCAGGGGGCATTGGGAGACTGGGAGCAGGGTTTGCCGGAGTGGGAATCCGGTAAGGCGACCAATGCGGATGAGCTGGTGGTGGTATCGCACAACTGGGATGAGATCCGGAGGTTGATGTGGGATTATGTGGGGATTGTGCGGACGACCAAGCGGCTGCGCAGGGCTTTGAAGCGGGTGACGAACATTTTGGAGGAGATCGACGAGTATTACTGGGATTTTTTAGTGACCAGCGATTTGTTGGAGCTCCGGAACATTGCGACTGTAGCGGATTTGATTATCAGGTCGGCTTTGCAGCGTCCGGAGAGCCGGGGGTTGCACTACACCTTGGATTATCCGGAGAAGAGCGTTGAGTGGGAGAGGCGGGACACGGTTTTACAGAGGCAGCCATAGTGATCTGTGCCAAATTCCCTTGTGAGGGTTGAGCGGGCTCGGGTACGGTTCACGGCAGAATAAAGGTTATGGATTTGTTGCAAGCAACCGAGGTGGTCAGCAGTCATTTGACCCGCATGGACACATTGTATGGGTCGGTGATTTTTGATGAGTGGGCGGTGGTGAGTGTCTTTGACCGCAAGGCGCGGTTATTGCATTACAGCGGGCCGAGGCGGGAGGAGGTCTTGGAGAGTTTTGCGAGGGATGTGCGTCATTTTCTTGGGGATTTAGTCTCGGGCGAGCATCACGTGGGGCACTTTGATTTTTCGAGGGATGCGGCGGGTGCGGCTTATGATGCTTACATGGTGTTGGGAGAGGGCTGTTTTCTGGTGTGCAACAACATGCGGGCATCGATGGATGAGATTGCCAAGGACGAGAGATGGTTGCGGGCTCAGGTTCCGTTTGCGGAGCTGAGTGATTATTGCGGTAGCGATCCGCTGATTTACTCTGTCTGAGGGTTGGAGCGATGCGGGAGATGGGGTGGGAGATGGGCAGCCTGGGAGGCTGCGGGGAACTCCATCCTTGAATTCTTCCGTGGTTCCGTGGGCGGTTTGCTGCCGGTGTTGACGATGCCGGAGGTGGTCTACCGTTCGCCGTTTGCGGTAGGAGTTTTGGGTGGTTGCGAACGCAACTCCGTGGGGGTGGGGATATTGTCCGGGGTGAGAGTCAGGAGGTAGTTCCAGATGGCGTCGAATTGTTTTTGACCGTTGCCCTCGAGGATGGTGGTGACGGGGGTGGTGCCGTCGGGATTGATGAAGCTGGGCATCATGGTTCCGGGGCGCAGGAGTTGGGGATTACGCAGGTATTGCCAGTAGTATTCCGGGCGGAGTCGATCGGTGATGTAGTGGAAGTTGATGGTGGCGGTATCTGAGCCAGCGAGGGCTTTTTGGTTGCCGACATTGTGGCAAGCGACGCAGCCGAAGCCGGAGCCGACGAGCGAGAGTTGTTGGCCGATGGCGGCGAGGTTGGGATCGGGTTGGGCGAGTGGTTGAGAGGTTGGGGGGTGGCCGTGTTCCTGGGCGATGCCGGAGGCGAGGACATGTCCTTGGCTGGGGAAGCCAGGCATGCGGGCGGGGTCATCGGCTCTGGGTTTGTAGCTGAGGTTTCCGGAAATGAAGCGCTGCAACCAGTCTGCGCGGAGTTTATTGCCGGCGTGGGTGAGGGCGGGGCGGCCTAGGTGGACGCTATTGGCTGTTGAGCCGAGCAGGGCGAGTTCTTCTTCATCGAGGTCGGTGGCGGTGGTTTGCGGAGTATTTTGGAGGGTGGACCAGAGGTCGGTTTCGTGGTCGCGTGCGTGGCAGGCCTGGCACCTGAGCTGGTCGAACTGGCGGTGGGTGAACTCCGTTGGGTTATCTGAGGTTAGCAGCGATTGGGGCTCGGGCAGGAGTGGGTTATTGAGAGCATTGAGGAAGGCCTGCAGGGCGAGTGTCTCGGCATTGCTGAGGTTATAGGTGGGTTGGCGTGTGGCGTTGGGTTTCTTGGAGAGGCAGCCGGCGGCTTGGTCGGCGCTGGATTTAGCGAGTTCTGCGAGGCTGGGAGAGGCAGGGGTGGTCTTGGTGGCGGGATTATCGTGGCAGTTTGCGCAGCCTAGGGAGGCGATGAGTTCCTGGCCTGCGACCGGGTTGCCTGGCTGGGGGGAATTCATTGGGCGGCTGTTGGTTTGGGTTGCCTTGAGCAGGTAGGTGGCGAGGTCATGGGCTTCTGAGGGTTCGAGGTGGAAATCCGGCATGGGGTTCCACGCGTAGTATTCGGATGGGTTGGCGAGGTAGGCCGCGAGGGCAGCGGGCTGCCATTTGGCGGCGATGTGGTTGAGTTGGATCCGGGTGGGTGTGGTTGGAGTTGAGGTCGCATCGTCGGGGAGCGTATGGCAGGCGAAGCAGCCGAGCGTTTGGTAGAGGGTTTGGCCATTCTCGGCATTTCCCGTCAGGGGCGAGTCTGCCTGCGTGAGCCTGGGGAACAGAGCGGCGATGATATCGTCGGCCTGTTGGTCACGGTTTGGGGACTCGTGAAGGAGCTGCGGCATGCGTGAGTGGGTTAGTTCCTGTGTTGGGTTGAGGATGAAGCTGCGGGCCCAGGCCGGGTTGAGTCGTTGATGGAGGTTGGTGAAGGCGGGGGCTTTGGCTGCGAGTTCAGGCATTGCGTTTGGCGGGTAGCTGGAGTTGGGGGCATGGCATTGGTTGCAGCGCAGCTGGGTGAAGAGGTGTCGGCCCTGTCGTATGAGGTTGAACGGGGCAGTGGGGCTGGTTTGTGGGTCGTGGTAGAGGGATGTGGGGGGGATGGGTTCAAAGGGGCCGTTGTTGACGGACCAGGAGAGGCGAAGATGGCGGGTTTGGGCAGGGGAATCGGTGTGGGTGATGAGGAGTTTGTTGGGGCCTTGGCGCAGCGAGAGCGCTTTGGAGGTGGCGGATGAGTTTGGGGAGATGACGAGTTCATTCCCGACGAATACCCGAATTGGGAGGGACGATTCTGTGCGGATTTGGACCGGGGCATTTTTCTCGAGCGTGACGAAGCCTTCCCATTGGCTGGAGAGCTGGGATTGGGGGGCGAGGGGGGATGTGGGTTGTGCGGGGTTGAGGTGGAGTGCAGCGTTACGGCGGAGGATGGCGTCGACAGTTTCCCCGTTTCCGGGGTTGATGAGACGTTGGACTAATCCCGGGGCGAGTGGAGCCGTGGGGGTGGATTCGCGGTTT
>JBMTVN010000063.1:0-16329 GCA_049451415.1 Limisphaerales bacterium
ACTGACGACAACGGTGGCACGACTGGTGGCACCGATGACAATGGTGGTGCGACTGGTGGCACCGATGACAATGGTGGTGCGACTGGCGGGACTGACGACAACGGTGGTGCGGCTGGCGGGACTGGAGACAATGGTGGTGTGGATGTTGCGGCGGCTGCGGCGGTTGAAGGCTTCAACTACTCGATGGTTGTGGGCCTGCAGACGGTCCGGCTGGAGTTCAGTGGTGCCGATGCTGGCACGGAGCACGATGACAGTGGTCCGAATCCCTTCACCTACATCTACGAAGTGACTGGTGCTGCCACGGCGAATTTGGTTGTCGTCCTGAAGGCGGACAAGTGGGACGAATACGTCCTGACCTTCACTGGTGATGGAGTTGGCACATTCGAGCGGACGGAGTATGACAACAACCTGCTGAAGGACACGGACAGTGGGACGTTCTCGGCGGTGTCCATCAACTAAGATGCGACGATGATGTGACCGCCGGGCACGTTTCGCGTGTCCGGCGGTTTGTTTGATGGGTGGGTGTGAGGCGGGGTTGAACCCGGTCCGGCTATTGAGGAGACAAGAATGAACAGGAGTGCAAATAGACTGGGTGAGTGTTTGTTGTCCTGGTGCACGGAGCTGGTGGTTAGCCTTAGCCTGTTCGCCTTGGGTTTTTCCGGCGGGGTTGAAGCGGGAGAGATGGTGGAGGGAAACGACGGGGGGACGGCGCAGCTGATAGAGGTGACAGGGGCGGTGGAGCAATTGAGTGGGGAGGGTTCCATATGGTTGGCGGTGACGAACGGTCAGATGCTGGCCACGGGCAGCCGGCTCCGTACCGGTGGGGGAAGCAGGGCGACGGTTCAGTTTAGTGACCGGAGCGTGATCCGGCTGGGGGACAGCGCAGTTCTGGAGATTCGCCCGCCGCGCAACCGGGAAGTCAGGCGCTTTCGGCTTTGGGAAGGGATCTTGTATTTTTTCAACCGAGAACGGCCTGGAAGCATCGAGTTTGAGACGCCGCTTGCTACCGGTTCCATTCGGGGAACGGAGTTTGTTTTGGAAACAAGCCGGGATCATGCACGAACCACTCTGTCCTTGGTTGATGGGGCGGTGAGCTTCGCAGCGGCGGGGAGAAGCGTAGAGATGGTGAGTGGTGAGCGGGTAGAGGTGGGGGCCGGTGGGCGACTGGAGAAGTCGCGCCTGGTCGAGGTCGACTCTGTGATGCAGTGGGCGTTGTATTATCCGGCGGTAGCGAATGTAGGTGAGCTGCAGTTGACTCCCGAGGAAGCTGGTGAGCTTGGTGCCGTGCAGGAGGCTTGGCGGGAGGGGAGTTTATTGCGGGCGTTTGAGTTGGCGAGCGGGAAGAGTTCAGGCTCTGAGGAGGGGCTGCTATTGCTGGCTGCAGTGGATCTGGCCGGGGGGCAGGTGGAGGAGGCGTCCGTGCGACTTGGCAGTGTGGCCGGGGATTCTGAGATGAGTAGGGCGCTGCGGGAGATGATTCTGGTGGTAAGGGGGATGCCGATTGGAGTCGAAGATTTATCCGAGCCGGGTAGTGCGAGCATGTGGTTGGCACGTTCCTACACGCTTCAGGCTAACTTTGATATTGAAGGGGCCCGGGAGGCGGCAAGGGCTGCCGTTTCAGCGGCGGACGGTTGGGGGCAGGCTTACATTCGGCTGGCTGAACTCAACTTTGCCCTGGGTGAGGTGGGGGCGGCGTATCGTGATTTGGACAGGGGTTTGGAGCTTTCGCCCTGGCTGGCAGCGGGCTGGAGCCTGAGGGGGTTCATGTTACTGGAGCTGGATCGGGGCGGTGATGCGCTGGAGATGTTTGACTATGCGCTTGCGCTGGATCCTGCTCTGGCCACGGCTTGGCTGGGGCGCGGGCTGAGTCTTGCCATGCTAGGCAGGAGTGATGATTCGATGCTCTCGTTGCAGGCTGCAGCTGCAATGGATCCGCTCAGGTCACTCCACAGGTCTTATCTCGCCAAGTATTACATGCGGCACAATGAGTGGGGATTGGCGGAGAAGGAGATAGCGATGGCCAAACGCCTGGATCCGAATGATCCGACGGCCTGGTTATATGCGGCCTTTTTGGAGAGCCGACGCTTGCGGCCCAACAAGGCCTTGGAGGAACTGAAGGGCTCGATTGATCGCAACGACAACCGAAGACTGTTCAGGTCGAGGCTTCAATTGGACCAGGACCGGGCGGTTCGGGGTGCTTATATCGCCGGGTTATATCGTGATGCGGGCTTGGAAGAGGTTGGCAGGGTATCGGCGACCAGGGCTCTTAGCGAGGACGTGGCCAACTACTCGGCGCATTTGTTTGCGTCGCAATCGATGGGCTTGATGGAGGATCCGCGGGCATATGATTTGCGGTATGAGAGTGCGCGCCTAAGCGAACTGCTGGTCGCGAATCTGCTGGCGCCTCCTGGTGCGGGGCATTTGTCGCAGACGCTGGCGCAGCAGGAAAACATGCGCTTCTTCGAGGGGCGCCCCGTGGGGTTGAGTGCATGGACTGAATACGCGAGTTCCGGGGACTGGAGGCATCGTTCCAGTGCCTTTGGAAGTCTTGAAGGTTTCAGCTATGCCCTTGATCTGAGCTATGACTCCATAAGTGGGGAAGGTGAGGATGACTGGAGCCGGTTGCGCTCGGTGTCCGTGCAGATGAAGCAGAGAGTGACCACCAGTGACGAGGTGTATGTGCAGGTTGGTGCCAGGGAAGTGGAGCGGGGAGATGTGGCGCGCTATTACGATCCGGGCCTGGCCAAGGAGGGTTTTGCGGCTTCTGAACAGCAGCTGCCCGCGCTGTATGCCGGGTGGCATCACGTCTGGGCTCCGAACAGCCATACCTTGTTTCTCTACGGCTATATCGAGGATGATTTGCGACTGCAGGATCCGGAGGCGACGGTTCTGTTCTTGCGCCAATCCGATGGCGGCACGCAGTCCGTCTCGACCGCACCCTTTTTCGGCCTCGATTATGAGGGCGATTTCCTGGTGCATTCGGCAGAGTTGCAGCACCTATGGCAGGGCGAGAACCAGGCTTTGATCCTGGGCGGGCGTTATCAGCATGGCGAGACCGACACTTGGGCGGGGTTGGATCGTGCGCTGACGGGGTTGGTCACGGCGCAGCGGATTCGCGAGCCGATGGAACGCCTTAACGGGTATATCCAGTTCCAGCATGACGCGAGCGATGCCCTGCAGTTGGTGGGGGGGATAGGATACGACCATGTTCTCCATGCATTGAACAACGATGCTGCGCCGCTGAGCGAGGGGACAACGGAAAGGGGAATGCTGACGCCTCGTGCGGGTGTGCTATGGAATTCGTGGCGGGGGGGGCTATGGAGAGCGGCTTATTCGCGTTCACTTGGGGGCATGTATTTCGATGGTAGCATGCGATTGGAACCATCCCAGGTGGCCGGTTTTACCCAGGTGTATCGGAGCCTCGCAGCTGAGTCTGTGGTGGGCGTGGTTCCCGGAACAGAGTTTGAGTCCTATGATCTGGCTTATGATCAGGAGCTGGACTCGGGCTGGTATCTCGGGGTTGGAGCAGGTTGGCACTTGTCTGATGGGGACCGGTTGGTGGGAGTGCTGACGAATTCCCTTCCGCTTCCCCTTCCTGACTCGGCGTCATCTTCTCGCGAGCTAGTAGAGTATGACGAGAAGGTTGTTTCGGCTTATGTGCTGAAGACGATTGGCGAGGGGATGACTTTGGGGGTGAGATATAAGCTGAGTCATTCCCGGCTTGAGACGGCCTTTCCGGAGATTCCGGATCAGGCACTTGGGTTGGCTGGTTTGGAGCGGGACGAGACTTCGGTGCTTCAGGAGACGGCAATCTCGTGGAGGTACCAGCACAGTGGCGGGTTGTTTGGGGGATGGGAGTCCGTCTGGTATCAGCAGGAGAACAGGGGTTTTGAGCCCGGGCGCGAGGACGAGGGCTTCTGGCAGCATCAGGCTGTGCTGGGTTACCGGTTGCCGGGTAGGAGTGCGGAGGTGGCGCTCCACATGATGAACCTGACCGATCAGGACTATCGCCTGAGCCCATTGAACTACTACCGGCCGTTGTGGCGTGGGAGAACTTTCCTTTGCTCGTTCCGCTTGAATTTCTAGCGTGTCGCGGAGCGGTTTCTCCTGCGCTTTCTGTCCGGCGGGAAGCGGGTGGATATTCGCTGCTGCCGGTTCTGTGGGTTGAAGCCTCTCATCCGAGAGAGTAATGTCCGGCGCTTCCATATGATGTTCTGGCGTTTCATGTCTCGCCGCGGTTGGGCGAGTTTGGGGTTGGGTCTGATCTGTGCTCTGGCAGGGGCCTGGGGGTTGACGCCCTCTTCCGTTGTTGGGACGTCCATGGTTCGGGCGAGCTACGACTCCCTGTATTCCTTGTTCTTCAGCTTTGTGGGACCCGTTGTTCCGGATGAGGCAGTCATCATCTACATCGACGTGGAATCGCATCATCAACTTGGGGTTGACCAGACTCAGCCCTGGCCGAGGGAGTTGCATGCGGCGTTGCTGGATCGACTTGTTGAAGCGGGGGCGAGGGCGGTGGTGTTTGACGTGGTCTTTGGCGAGAGCGGGAGGGATCCCCGGGCTGACGGGATGCTGGCGGCTGCGATGGATCGCCAGGGCGGTGTGGTTCTGGCGGCCGAGTTGAGTGTCTCCAGTCAGGGTAGCGGTGAGGGGGCCTGGGGTCGGATAACCCGGGTGGACTATCCCGCCCAGAAGTTCCTCGATGCAGCGGCGTTCTGTGGGTTGGGTGAACTGGGGGTTGACGAGGATTTTGTGTGCCGCCGGATTTTTCCAGGAATTGTTGTGGGCGAAGATTTCATGCCGGGGATTGCCTTGGCTACGACGCGCGTGCTGGGGGGGCGGTCGGGTGAGAACACTGCCGGATGGCTGCAGTATTACGGGCCACCCTTCACGCTGCCGCACTTGAGTTACTCGCAGGCACTGGATCCTTCGGTTGCGGATGAGGGAATGTTTCGGGACAAGGTGATCTTTGTGGGGGCTCGTCCGAAAGCCGGTCTGGTGGGAGAGCGGCGTGACGAGTTCCGGAGTCCTTTTCGGAGTTGGGGAGACAAGGATGTGTTTCTTCCCGGGGTGGAGGTGCACGCGACCCAGTTCCTGAATCTATGGCGCGAGGAGATGTTCTTTCGCTGGCCTTTCGGTGTGGAGGCTGGGGTGCTGTTGTTTGCTGGATTTGGCTTGGGCTTCTTGTTTTTGAGGCTTCAGCCGGTGAAGGGCCTGATGGTTGGCGGGGCAATGGTTTTGGCATCGGCGGGTGCCTGCATGTTAGCAGTCGGAGTGTTTCGAACGTGGATTCCCTGGTTGCTGTTTGCTGGTTTACAGGTGCCGGTTGCGCTCGGGGGTAGTTTTCTTGTGCGCTCAGTGGAGTGGTATCGGGACCGCCGCCGGATGGAAGCGGAGCGTCGGCGGTCGGAGATGAAGATCCGCGAACAGGCGCGACTCATTGAGAGTGCCCACGATGCCATCTTGATGATGAACCTCGACGGTCGGGTGACCTATGCGAACGCTGGTTGTGAGAGGTTGTATGGCTGGAGCGTTGAGCAACTCCTGCGAGGTAGAGGCATGGAGTTGTTTGAGACTGAGGAGGCGATGAAGGCGCGGGGTGTGGCTTTGAGACGGGGTGATTGGAGGGGAGAGTTGAGACAGGCTGTCCGCGGGGGCGAGGTGAAAGTGGTGGAGAGCAGTTGGACTCGCCTGGTGGATGATCAGGGGGGGGTGAAGGGGGTGCTGCTAATCAGCTCGGACATTACCGAGCGGAAGAAACTCGAAGCGCAGGCGATGCGGCTACAGCGGACCGAGGCAGTGGGTTCGATGGCAGGGGGGATGGCGCATGATTTGAACAATGCGCTCGCGCCGGTTTTGATGGGTATTCAGCGGTTGAGGAGAGGTCTGCCGGTGGATGAATCCGAGCGCATCCTAAGCTTGATGGAGGCGGGCACGCGGAGGGGTGCGGAGATGGTGCGGCAAGTCCTGTTATTTGCTCGTGGTCGCGATGGTCAGATGGAGTCACTGAAACCGGGAGCCTTGGTAGTGGAGATCGAGAGGCTTGTTCGGGACACCTTTCCCAAGAACATCCAGGTGTCGGTGGAGGTTCAGGAGGACCTGTGGTTGGTGCGCGGCAATGCCACCCAGTTGCACCAGGTCCTATTGAACCTGGCGGTCAATGCGAGGGACGCCATGGCACAGGCAGGCGGTTCGCTGCTCATGGCTATGGACAACATCCAGTTGGAGTCGGGTTCTTTGCCGGAACATCCCGATGCGAGGGTTGGACAATTCGTTGTTTGCTCCGTGGCGGATACCGGTTGCGGGATGGGGCCTGAAGTGCTCGCCAGGGTGTTTGAGCCGTTTTTTACAACGAAGGAAGAGGGGGTTGGGACAGGGCTGGGGCTCTCGACTTCATTTCGTATTGTGAAGGCGCACGGGGGATTCATGACGTGCCGGAGCGAACCCGGGGAGGGGAGCACCTTTGAGTTATATCTCCCGCGAGAGCTTGCGGAGGGAGGGGGCGATGTCGCGGCAGCGGCAAGTGCCATTGAGTTGCAGGGCAACGGGGAGGTCCTGCTGGTGGCGGATGACGATGCTGCCATCCGGGAGATGATTGCCAGCGGTTTGGAGGCGGTCGGTTTTAGGGTAATCCAGGCAGCAAACGGAGTGGATGCGGTCTCTCAGCACAAGGCCTGCGAGGGCGAGGTGGTGATGGCCCTGGTTGATGTCGACATGGCTCACATGTCAGGGCGGGAGGCTGTGCGAATCATGCGCGAGCGGAATCCCAACCTGAGGGTCGTTCTGTTGAGTGGATCGCTGGAACCAGGCAGGTCGGACGGTCCTGCCGGGGATGAGGAGGAGTATGAGGTCGTCCGGAAGCCGTTTTCGTGGGACGACTTGCTGGCTGCGATTGGCCGGGAGTTGCGGGGCTAAAGGTTGGGGTGTCTTTGGCCCCAGCTAGTCCTTCGGAGTCAGGCTCATGTCGCGGGTATAATACAGCATTCGACCGCAATTCAGGCAGTAGGAGATTTCCTGTTCTGCCTGGCAGGAAACCAGCACCTGGGCAGGAAGCCTCATATGGCACCCGCCGCAGACGGCGTGCTCGATTCCGACCACCACCTTGTCACCCTTGTTACGACGCAGCCTTTCGTATTTCGTAAGGTGTTCTTCCTCGATGGACTCCGCTATGCCGGCGCGGTCGGTGGTGACTGAGGCGAGTTCTTTGCGGAGGTTCTCCTCTCTGCCGCGGAGCTCCTCGATTTGCTTGTCGGCATCTGCCCGGGCTTCCTTTGCCAGTGCATTGGCGTTGGCGAGGTCTTTTTGGGCCTGCTCGGTCAGTTCCATGTTCCTGAGGATTTCGTCCTCGATCTTTGTGATGGCTTCTTTGGCCATCTCGATTTCATGGCCCAGGGCGCGATATTCCTCGTTCTTTTTGGTCTGGTACTGCTGGAGGGCGTATTTTTCGATCTGCTGCTTCTTGGCTTCCACATCGAGTTCCAGTTTTTTCCGGACTGCCTCGAGTTCCATGACGTGGTGTTTAGCGGATTCGGACCCTGTTTTTGTTGCCAACGCCTTGGACTCCATGCTCTTGGCTTGAGCATCAAAGGAGGTCAGTTCGTTGTTGAGGTAGGTTATTTTCCGGTCCCTGTCCTGAAGAATGAGGAGTTGTTCCAGCGCTTCGAGCATCGCGGGCGGCAAGTTATCGGTCACGCCGATCCAAGTCAACCCGCGGTCAAGGGATAATCGACGGGTTCGTTTTGAACATTCGGGCTGCTGGGGTTTCCAATTGGAGTGGGTGGCTGGCATGGGGACGCGCGGAAAGGGATCTTCGCTGCCTGGCGAAACCAGCCTCCTCGCTTGGCATGCGGGGGTGCACCGGGCTTGGCAACAAGCCCGGTGCGATCCTGTTCTGGATGGGGGCGGGCATTCCGGGTGCAAACGGGGCTTTCCAGAGTATTGTATTCCGAGCTAGATCATCCCCATGCGATTCATTGGCACCGTCATTGAAAAGCTGCAGAGGCATCCGAAGCGGGTTGTATTCCCCGAGGGCAACGAGCCGCGGATCCTTCAGGCGGCGCGTCAGTTCTATTCCCTACGCCTCGGTGTGCCGATTTTGCTGGGGGACCGGACGCGAATTAAAGAGGAGGCGCAGAATTTGAACGTATCCCTGGAGGGGGTCAGGATTCTCAATCCTGCCGAGAGCGAGGAGCTTGACGGATTTGTAAGGCGCTTTCAGGGATTGAACCGCGACAACGGCATTCGGGAGGAGGAGGCGAGGGATGCGATGCTGAAGCCGAATTACTTTGCGGCGATGATGGTGGCCATGCATCAGGCTGACGGATTTATTTCCGGCGTTAGAGAGGTGAGGGAGAGTGTATTGCGGCCCTTATTCCAGATCATTCGGCGTGCTCCGAATTCCCAGACAGTTTCCAGTTGTCAGGTCATGGAAGTGGAGGATACCCGGTTTGGTGAGGACGGGGTGATGTTTTTGGCGGATTGCGGGGTTATTCCGGAGCCTACGGTGGAAGAGTTGGCGGATATTGGGGTTTCGACTGCGGCACTGGCGCGTCATTTGTTGGGGGTGCCGGCGCGGGTGGCTTTTCTGAGTTTCTCAACCAAGGGGAGTTCTTCTCACGCTGCGGCAGGTCGGGTTCAGGCCGCGGTGGTTCTGGCCAGACAGCGTGCGGCGGCCAAGGGGATTGCGGCTGAGTTTGACGGGGAGTTGCAAGTGGATGCGGCACTGATTCCGTCGATTGCCGCGACCAAAGCTGGGAGCAGCCCGGTTGCGGGGAGAGCGAACGTGTTGGTATTTCCGGACCTCAATTCGGGGAACATCGCCAGCAAGCTACTGCAGCATGTAGCGAGGGCGAATGCGTATGGCCAGTTGCTGGCGGGGCTGGATCGACCTGCGGCTGAGGTATCCCGGGGGTCGACTGCCCATGATATTCTTGGGGTGGCGGCGATTGTGGGGGTGCAGGCCGTGGATTATGACCAGCTTTATCCGGGAGCGGGCGGTCGTTTGCCTGGCGAGTAGCCTGGGTCCGAAGATTTTGAGTGTTTTTTTGGGGGTTCAACGTTAGGCAGATGACATGAGTTTGCCGTTTCAAGTTAATGCCTCCCTGGCGAATTTGCCCGTCTACCAGCCGGGAAGGCCAGTTGAGGAGGTTGCACGGGAGCTGGGCTTGGATCCTGCGGGTGTAATCAAGCTGGCATCCAATGAGAATTCGCTGGGACCATCGCCGAAAGCCGTTGCTGCGATGCAGGATGCGGTGGGGCGGGTACACGAGTATCCGGACGGCAGTGCCTTTCATCTGAAGCGGCTGCTTGCGGAGAGGGTTGGGGTATCTCTGTCGAACCTGGTCCTCGGGAACGGATCGAACGAGGTTCTGGAGTTTGTGGCTCACGCCTGCATTTCACCCGGCAGCGAAGTTGTGGTTTCCCAGTATTGTTTTGCGGTCTATCCCATTGTCACGCATCTGATGGGAGGGAGTCTGGTTACGGTTCCTGCGCGGGATTACGGGCATGATCTGGGACGGATGCTTGATGCCATAACCGATCGAACCCGTGTTGTTTTTGTGGCCAACCCCAACAACCCCACGGGAACGCATATTCCGGCGGATGAAGTGGAATCTTTTCTGGAGAGGGTCCCAAGCTCGGTGCTGGTGGTGATGGACGAGGCCTACATCGAGTATCTGGATGATCCTTTGGACCTGGTGCCCAGAGTTCGCAGTGGGGAGCAGCCCAACCTTTTGCTGACCAGGACTTTTTCGAAGATTTACGGGTTGGCTGGCCTGCGGCTGGGTTACGGGATTGGTGCCCCGGAGGTGGTGAGTGTGCTGGAAAAGGTGAGGCAGCCGTTCAACATCAATCTGGTGGCGCAGGCAGGAGCGATGGCTGCGCTGGATGATTCCGAACATACCGAGAAGACGCGCAGGAACAACTCGGCTGAGATGAGGTGGTTTGAGCAACAGCTGGGCGATCTGAGCCTGGTATGGGTTCCCTCGCGTGCAAATTTCCTGCTTGTAAAGGTGGGTGAGGGGGGACGGGTGTTTGACCGGATGCAGCGCGACGGCGTGATTGTACGTCCGATGGGAGGCTACGGCTTGCCGGAGTGGGTACGCATCAGTATCGGCTTGCCCGAGGAGAACCAGCGGTGCCTGCAAGCGCTGCGGGCTGCATTGGCACCGTAGTCGGGCGCAAACGTGTGGTTTTTGGGCCTGATGGAACCGGGTTCCGAGAGCTAGGTGACGCTGAGTTCCTGGCTTAGCGCCTCAAGTAGATCTTCGGCGGTAAACGGTTTGGTCAGAAACCGACGCACGCCGAGCTGATCCAAGTCGTGGACTTTTCCGGACTGGTCGGGGTCGTCCATCAAGCCGCTGGCTGCAATGACCTTGATGTCGGGGGCAATGCGCCTCAGGCCCCGAACAAAAGCAACTCCGTCCATGATGGGCATGACGATGTCCGCCAACACCACACGGATTTCCTGTCGATGTTGGGTGAACAGTGCCAACCCCTCGGCCCCATCAGAAGCGGTGATTACTTGGTAGCCGTGCTTGTTCAGGAGTGCCGAGGCGGAATCACGAATTCCCTGCTCATCATCCACCAGGAGGATGAGTTCGCCGTGCCCCTGGGGCAGGTTAGGGCGTTCCTCGGGCAGTGCTGGTTTGGATCCGGGGCTGGCCGGGAGGAATACTTTGAACGTGGCGCCCTGACCGACCTGACTGCTGACGCGGATGAATCCACCATGGCTTTGTACAATTCCCAGGACGGTAGACAGGCCGAGACCGGGGTTTTTGCCTGTCTTCTTGGTGGTGAAGAAAGGCTCGAACATGTGTTCGCTGACATCGCTGGGGATGCCCATGCCGTCGTCCCGTACGGTCACGAGTATGTAGGGGCCGGGTTTGGCGTTGTTCTCCATGCTGACGAACGTGGAGTCCAGCGTTACATTCTCGCCCGTAACGGTTAGGTTGCCGCCACTGGGCATGGCATCCCGCGCGTTGACGCAGAGGTTGAGGACGGCCTGATGAAGCTGGGTGGCATCCCCGACCACGGGCCAAAGTTCGCGGGGCACGTTGGAGGCGATCTTGATGGACTTGGGAAACGTCTCCTGGGCCATGTGGATGATCTCCTTCACCAGATGGCGGACTTGAGTGGAAACGCGTTCGCCTTGGATACCGCGGGCGAAGGTTAACAGCTGGCGTACTACATCCGCTCCTCTTTTGGCACAGCCCTCAATGGTGTCGAGCATGGTGACTACGTAGTCGTCCGTGAACTCAGCCCGAAGCACCTGTGCTGCCATGAGGACTGGGGAGAGGATGTTGTTCAGGTCATGGGCGATACCGCCCGCCAGAGTGGACATGCTCTGCATGCGCTGGGCTTGGAACAGCTGCTGTTCAATGCGCTTCCGGTCAGTGATGTTCGATTCGAGGATAAGTATGCTGCCGTGTCCCCCCTCTTCGCTTTTGACCAGTCTCCATCTGCTGCTGACCGTGATCTTCTTCCCGTCCCTGCGGAAACGGATCGCCTCGCCCTGCCAGTCACCCTGGTCGAGCACCGCCTGCTTGGCGGTCTCGAACGAACCCAGTCCCCAGTAGTCAAGGTCCGGAGCGCGGCGGTCGTGTGCCTCATCACGACTCAAGCCTGAGAGTTCCGTGGCGCCTTGGTTCCAGAACACGATCTTGTCGTTGAGCTCAACGACAACCACGGCGTCGGGCACGAGGTCGAGCAAGCCGGCTTGTTCTCGCAGGCGGGCCTCAGCCTCCTCCCTTTCGCTCACATCCCGTGCAAAACCCTGCATGCCCATGACCTTGCCCCGGCGCATAAGTGGGCTCTCGACCAATTCCACGGTGCGAAAGCTGCCGTTCTTGTGTTTGACCGAGGCCCGGTAGCTCTGGCCTTGAATACCGTAACGCATGGCCTCCTCTGTCTTATGCATCACACTCGAGTTGGAGGGCTCATCCGTCAGGATTTCACGGTAGCTTTTGCCGAGCAGCTCTGCAGGAGTGTAGCCCAGCACTTCCGTGACCGAGGGTGAAAGGTATTCGAAACGGCAGTCAGTGTCGTGACGATAAAAGAAAACCTCATGGCTGCCTTCGATCAGAAGGCGGTAACGCTCTTCGCTCTCACGGAGTGCAAGCTCAGTAGTGAGTCGGGCCTTCGCCATGCGTTCGCGTTCGAGCGTGTTCCTGAGGGTGGGAATTAGCTTGTCCAGCTCGCCCTTGGAGAGGGTCTCGGCGATATCGGATGGATGCGCAGTGGTCTGTGTCCCGGATTCCGGCGAGGTGAGAAGGATTATCGGAATTCCGAGCGCCTGTTGCTTAATGTGATCCAAGATGTCCGGCTTTTCGAGGCCGGGGAGCGATGCGCTCAGCAGTATCAAGTCTGCGGCGTTTTCGACCAGGGCCTGCTGAAGGGAATCGGCGTCAGTGCTAACCACAACTTCCGACAGCTGTCCGTCGCTGAGTTCCTTCTCGATGCGAGCCGAATGATTGTTGTCGCTTTCGCCCAGCACTATCCGCACTGGCTTCGCGGGGTCGTTGTTGTAAGTCGGCTGGCGGGAGGAGGAAGGGGAGGGGTCTGGGTTGGGCTCTGACATGAATTGGACCTTTGACTGTGGAGATTCCGAAAGTCCACGCCCAACGTCAACCCTGTGGAGATTCTGAAATGCGGGAAGTGAAAACTCATGGCGACACAATCTGTTGGGAATACCGGGACATTGTCTCCCTCTTGATATGAGAAGCACAGTTTTGATCAGGTCTCAGGCTTGACTGGATCCCGATTCGCGGTGGATAGAAA
Organism: Limisphaerales bacterium; assembly: GCA_049451415.1. Lineage (GTDB taxonomy): Bacteria > Verrucomicrobiota > Verrucomicrobiia > Limisphaerales > JAHDYP01 > JBMTVN01. The sequence continues at coordinate 12,778 of JBMTVN010000063.1, forward strand.
TACACTGTCGTTGGAATTCGTGGAACAGAAAGCCATCCGAGTATGCCAATTTACGAGTTTGCCTGCCCCAAATGCCGGGTGATCTTTAATTTCCTTTCGAAACGGATTAACCCCGACCGGAAGCCCGTGTGTCCCAAGTGCGGGAACAAGAAGATGACTCGTGAGATGAGTCGCTTCGCGATGGTGAAAGGTTTGACGGAGCCTCCTGCTGGCAGCTCAGCAGGCGAGGGCATGGACGACGGTATGCCCGATTTGGACGATCCCCGGGTGGCGCGTGTCATGGGTGAGCTTGAGCGGGACATGGAGCACATGGACGAAAACAATCCCAAGCACATGGCCCACATGATGCGTAAGATGAAAGACGTCCTTCCTCCCGGCACCATGCCCAAAGAACTTGATATTGCCATTCGCCGACTTGAGGCGGGTGAAGACCCAGAAAAGATTGAGGCAGATATGGGTGATGTCCTCGGTGACCTGATGGGACCTGAGGGAGAGGAGGATGGAATGGGGGGCGGCTACGGCGGAGGCGCCTATAGCCGCGATGCCGGTTTGTACGACTATTAGCGCGAGGGCTTTTGCAGGAAAACAAAAGCACCGCGTTTGTTGCCGCTGACGATATCCAGTAAGCCGTCGTTGTTAAGGTCTGCAGTGCTGACCTGGGTGCCCACTCCCGAGTTGTCATCGACGCACCAGGGGAGGAAGTGGCTCTGGTGATGGTTGCCGCGTACCATCTGGAACCAGTAGACCACGGCAGGTGCGTTGGGTTCTACATCCCCTTGGGGACCATGGGCCCAAAATCTCTTGCCCGTGATGATATCAGGTAATCCATCCCCGTTGATGTCACCAAGGGCGATCGCGTGAGGTTGGCTGAATACAATTCCGTGCGGGCTGTCGGCTGGTCGCTTTCCAACCAGAGTGTGTTGAACAAAGGAAATCCGGCCTTCCTCCCGAGTCTGCTCCCACCAGACCAGCCAATAACCATGGCAGGCAAACGAAGTGATTACGTCGTTTAGACCGTCTCCGTTGACGTCGGTCGCAAACATCTGCGCGCCCCCCACAGGGATTCCCTCGTCCGTCGGTGGGCTGAACACAAACGGATGGTGTTTCCACACCGGATCGCCATCCAGGGACGCAGGTTGCTGCCACCATCCGTCCTTCTCCAACAAGTCCATGCGACCATCGCCGTCAACATCACCAACACCCAGGCCGTGAGTGAATCGATGATACTGTCTGTCGGGAGTGACGGCATGCCATGACCAGGTGCGAGAGGGATCGTTCCAGTCTGGGGCAGCAAAACCAAATTGGCCGGCGTTGTTGCACACAAGTTCAGGGCGACCATCACCTGTGATATCTACGAACTCGGGGGACTCATTGTCCACCTTGGCGAATACAGTGTGGCGTTGCCAATGGCCCTCGCGCCCCTTGGGGTTCTCAAACCAATGTGCCGGTTCTCCCGGTATTCCTACCTGCAGAATGTCCATCCATCCGTCCGAATTGAAATCGTAAGTCCACTTGAAGAAATCGTCCGAATACGCGTTGTTGGACCCAAGCGCACCCTCATAACCCGGAATTGTCTGTTCCTTGCCTTCGGCGTCCTTTTTCTGGAAGGAGGTGGTCGCTGGACGATACTCATGCCGTACGCTGTAGCCGGGGCCCTCGAACCAGAATGGGCCGTAGACGATGTCCGTCACTCCGTCCCGGTTAATGTCCCCGGCTGCGGAACCTTCGGCCCAGAACTGGTCGGTAAGCTGGAGTTTCTCGAAACTGGTGGGCTGTAGCGCATTCAGGGGGGACGCTAACAGGGTGGAAATAGTCACGATCCCCGGGAAGGAGAAGGGTAAGTGCATAAGGGATTTCTCTCAATAAGCCGGCTTAAGGTCAAGCCGACGCAGAGCAGTCCAAGAGGATCGGTGCTGGTGATGAACCGGCTGACGCTTCAACGGGGTTGGGTTGAGCTGCTACTCAAAGACCCGCAATCGCAGGTCGCGCAAGCAGTAGAGGTCCGCATTTTCTACGCCCTTCAATCTGCGTGCTCCCTTGCGGCGTTGGGAACTGAAACGAGATCTGCTGCGGAAGAAGACCGTCTCAATGAAGTCGTTGCTGCCGATCGCCAGTCCATCGGTGAAATAGCGTATCCGGCAGCGAAGGAAGTCCCCCAGTAACAGTCGCCCCCGGTCTTCCAAAACTTGAAGGGCTTCAGTATGACTAAGTCGGGGGCGTTGCCTGAACTTGCCGCCCAGGAGTCGAGCGTAGACTTGATGAGCTTTGGGAAAGGATGGCACGTCCTTCCCGGTTAGGGCGTTGATGATTATTCTCACCCCTTCTCTCGACCGCCTTTTTCCGGCGAGAGCTTCCGCATATCCACACCAGCGATAGTTGCTGGGGTCAGCAGTGATGCCAGCCCGAACAGGGTTGAGATCAATGTAAGCGGCGACTGCGGCCAGAGCCAAACCACGTCCTTCAATCAGAATGCTCTTGAAGCGGCTCTCCCACAACGTGCCCTTTCGATGGTGCTTGGCGTTAAACCACTGCGTGAAGCGTTGCTTGAGTTGCTTCATGAACTCGCTCAGATCCCACATCCGCCTGTAAAAGGTTTCAAGATACGCCTCCAGCCCGAGTTGGTCGCCGGTTTTTCGGTAGGACTGGATGCGGTCCCGGATGCGGTCCAGATCAACCGGGCACGAGAGCTGGGCGAGTTTGACGAGAAGCTCCTCCGGGGAAGGGAGAACTTCAGGACGCGGTGGGACCTGCAGGAGAATATGGAAATGGTTCGACATGATGGCATAGGTCACCACGCGAACTTCACAGAATGCCTCGAGTTCACGCATGAGCGACCGAAACTGCTCCTTCTCCGCTGTGCGCAACACTTTGCGTTTGTCCACGATTCGCGAGACGCAATGGTATGTGCCAATGGACTCCGGACCGACTGTCAGACGAGACCTCCTCATGAAGATGAATCGTAATTGTCAGAAGAGGGGGGTCAACGGCTTTTTCAGATAAAGGGTCTGTCCCTTTGTAAGGGTCACGTGGAGAGAATGTTGGGGATAAAAGGTCTGTCCCTTAGTGGGGTGGGGGGGCATAGTGGCTGGGATGTATGATGGAAGGCGAGCGGGGGTGAATCCGACGGTGGGGATTGGTGTGGTGGGGGTGGTGCTCTCGGTTCTGTTGGGATGGCTGACATGGCTGGATACGGGGCGGCGTGATCTTGAGCGTTTTGAGGGGGTGGCGGAGCAGGTGCGGCAAGAGCTGGAGACCCGGGTGGAGAGTTATGATCGGGAGTTGGTCCGGTTAGCGGAATGGTATGGCTGGCGGGAGGCGGTGGATCCCGCGGTGTGGTCGAATCGGGTGGAAAGGATGAAGCTGCCGGTTAACTTCCCGGCGTTAGTTCGACTGGCGCATTTTGCCAAGCAGGGGCAGTGGGGTGGTACGGGGGCGCCATTGTTCGAGATCGATCGTATCGTGACCATGCGGCAGGAGGAATCCGGTTGGGGTTTGGAAGGGTATGGTTTTGATGAGGGGAGAGGTTTGAGACAGATAAATGTGCGAGTAGCC
>JBMTVN010000064.1:0-16302 GCA_049451415.1 Limisphaerales bacterium
GTTTCGGAACACGGACTTGAGCACGCCTCTGCGCGCAGCGACACCGTGTCATCGAAATCAAGACGCGCCGCAGGCTCGCGGATCCAGAAGAGCGGAGAGAGAAAAGAGTGCTTCCACCCTTTGCGCTTCCCGCTTGCCGCTTCCCGCCCCCATTCACGTATGGCTGTGTTCATGCGGTTATCCAACAGGACCACGTTCACGCTCAGCCCTCAGCGCTTACCGCAAACAGCAAACCGCTTTGCGCTTTCCCCCGCAATCGACCGGCAACAATGCGCAAGCCGCCGTTAGCGGCGGATGGCGGAGGTCGTCACCCTGTGCAACGGATGCGAATCACGCGTACAAGTGGATTCAGGAGCCAGGCGACAGCTGCCTGCGCTCTCGGCATCCTGCTCTGTGCTTTGCACGGAGCCTCCCAACCCGCAGCTGAGCCGGCGGAGGCCGAAGCTTCGTCCATGGGCTTTTCTGACGGCCTGTGGCGCCGCCAAAGTCTGGCAGACCAAGGCGTGATTCCGTTTGCCGTATGGGCGCATGAGTTTTGGGGCAACACCTCGGGCGGACTCCAGCGCGGTGTGTGGTGGAACACACTGCTCGATTTCGGGTTGGAGTTGGACACGACAGCGATGGGCTGGTGGGAGGGCGGCGGGTGGATCGCTGAGGTGTATTGGATTCAAAACAGCCGCAACGACACCCCGTTTGCCGCCTACACCGGTGCAGCCAACCCCGTCAGCGGATTGATGGCCGGCGACGCCCTCCGCGTTTACAACCTGCACTATCGACATGCCTGGCCGGGTGTGGGCCTCGATTTGAAAATGGGCCAGATTGCGGCAGACGACGACTTCATGCTCTCGGATTACGCCGCCCTGTTTCTCAACTCCTCCTTCGGGGCGATGCCTTCACAAGTGGGCACTCCCCTGGCCGCCTATCTGGGCAACCCCTCTGCATTCCCGGTTTTTCCAGTCGCTGCACCCGGCGTCTTTATTCGTTGGAGACCCGCCAGCCAGGTCTCCACCCAGTTGGGAGTCTACCATGGGATGCCCGGAGCCGATGCACGCACGAATCATGGGTTTGACTGGATCGAGCAAGCCGACCCCGGCCTGGGACTGTTCTGGGAAAGCACTCTCTCCTACCAGCTGCACGATAAGTCGGCCGCCCTACGCATCGGCCTGAGCTACCATACAGGTCCAGTCGATGACTTCTCCGGCACGGAAAACACGGGCATCTACCCGGTCACACGACAGACTGCTCCCTCGGTCTACGTGATTCACGATTGGACGTTGCTCCAAAACAACACCGGACAAGCCGCGGTCGCGTGTTTCGCCCGTGCAGGACTTTCCACCCAGCACGACCGCAGCGTGGTCGCCTACTACGCGGATGCCGGTCTCAATTGGTTTGCTCCTCTGCCGGGCCGGAGTGAAGACGTCGCCGGCATCGCTCTCGCCACCACCTGGTTCAGCCGGCACTTCAGCGACTCCATCGGGATTGAGGCAGGCCAGGCCGTCGAAACCACAATCGAGCTAACGTATCGCGCAGCAGTCACTCACTGGCTCGCACTACAGGCCGACTTCCAACTGCTGCTCAACCCGTTGGCCAATCCTGACCCGGACCGCCACGACCCCGCAGCCGTCCTCGGCCTGCACGCAGAGATCACGTTCTGAACTTCCAACCCAACGAAACCCTCCCATGAATAGACAACCCGAAGACATAACACCCCGCCTCGCAGACCAACCCATCGGCCAACGGGTGCGCATCCGCCGTCTCTCGCTGCCCGATGGGGTCCGTTTGCGCCTGCTTGAGATGGGACTGACCGAGGGCATCGAGTGCAGGGTCGTTCGCTACGCACCCTTGGGCGACCCCATGGAGGTGCATGTCCGCGGCTACTCCCTCTCACTGCGTCGGGCCGAAGCTGCCAACATTGAGGTTGAACTCGCCTCCCACTAGTCCGCCCATGAGCAACACCCACCAACCTTCGCAGTTCGACGAACAACAAGAACCGACGGCCTCCGGAGGACGCGGGATCCGACCCCCAAAGGCGAACAACCAGCGTGTCCGCAGCATCGCGCTCGCCGGTAACCCCAATAGCGGTAAAAGCACGCTGTTCAATGCCCTGACCGGACTGAACCAGAAAGTCAGCAACTACCCGGGCGTCACGGTGGAGAAACGCGTCGGCCGTTTCAGAAGCCTGCATGGCGAGTCGCTGGAACTAATCGATCTCCCGGGCATGTACTCCCTGCACTCCCGTTCAGCCGACGAAGCCGTGTCGCGCGACGTCCTGATCGGAACCTCTTCGAACGCGCCGCGACCCGACCTCGTGGTGTGCGTGGTCGATGCCACCAACCTCGAACGCAACCTCTACCTGGCCGCCCAGATGGCAGAACTCGGGCTGCCCATCGTGGTGGCCCTGGTCATGGTCGACCTCGCCGAACAGGACGGATGGATCATAGACGCCGGTGAGCTGTCCCGTCGGATCGGTTGCCCCGTCATCCCCACCGTGGCCGCCCAGGGCAAAGGCCTCGTCGAGCTGCGCCAGGCCGTCTCCAAGCAGCTCGGCGGCAACCCACCATACCGCGTCACCATGCCTGAACCCATCGAGGATGCCGTTCACCAGGTCCACGAATGGCTGGTCGGCGCAGGCATGACCCGGGCCGGCTCCGGCCCAGCCCAGGCAATCCATTGGGTAACCGGTCCCTCGGAACATCTGGAAACCTCACCGGTCACGCTCCGCCCCCTGCTGCTCCAACTGCGCTCGCGGCTGCTGGAATCCGGACTGGACCCGCTTTCTGCCGCAGTGCACTGCCGCTATGCCTGGGTGGAAACGCTGGTGGAACATGCCGTCCGCAGCCAGCGCGGCCCGAATGCCAGCCTGAGTGAGCGTCTGGACGGGGTCCTCACCCACCGGATCTGGGGTTGGGTGGCGTTCCTCGCCGTGATGGCCACGGTCTTCTTCATGATCTTCCGGGTCGCCGAGCTGCCCATGGGCTGGATCGAGTCAGCCCAGGAATCCCTCAACGGTTGGATCGCCAACATCATGCCGCCAGGCGACCTGCGGGACCTGCTCACGGACGGCATCGTTTCAGGAGTCGGCGGCGTAGTCGTGTTTCTCCCACAAATCCTCATCCTGTTCTTCTTTATCGGCCTGCTGGAAGACTCCGGCTACCTGGCCCGGGCAGCCTTCATCATGGACCGCGTGATGCGACGGGTGGGATTGCACGGAAAGTCGTTCATCCCCATGCTCAGTGCCTCAGCCTGTGCCATCCCCGGCATCATGGGAGCCCGCACCATCGAGAACCCCAAAGACCGGCTGGTCACCATCCTCGTCGCACCCCTGGTGAGCTGCTCCGCCCGCCTGCCCGTCTATTCTATTCTCATCGCCGTCATGTTGCCCGCCTCCTTCAGCGCCTGGCACAAGGCAGGAATGATGTGCGGACTCTATTGCGCCGGTGTGCTCGCCGCCTTCGCCATGGCCTGGCTGTTCCGCAAAACCCTGTTCCGCTCGGAACAATCCCTGCTCCTCATGGAGATGCCGCCCTACCGCCGACCGGTGTTGCGTGTCACTCTGCAACGGATGGCCGACCGCGCCTCCGTCTTTCTCCGCCAGGCCGGCAGCATCATCCTGATGGTCTCCATCCTGATTTGGGGCCTCGCCACCTATCCCAAAAACCCCGATCCGCAGGCCAGTGGAGCAGATGCCCTGGCCTACAGCGCCGCAGGCCGACTGGGACATGTCCTCGAACCCGCCATCGCTCCACTGGGATACGACTGGAAGATCGGTATCGGCCTCATCAGTTCCTTCGCCGCACGCGAGGTCTTCGTCGGAACCATGGCAGTCATCTACTCCATTGAGGACGGCGAGGAAGACACCCCGGCCCTGCGCGATGCCATGCTGGCCGAGCAACGGGCCGACGGCACACCCAGGTACACCCCTTTGGTCTGCCTCAGCCTCATGGCGTTCTATGTCCTGGCCATGCAGTGCCTCAGCACGGTTGCCGTCGTCCGGCGCGAAACGAATTCCTGGCGCTGGCCCCTCTTCCAGCTGGCCTATATGTCCCTCCTGGCTTGGGGAGCGGCTTTCGCCATCTATCAAGGCGGGCTTCTCCTCGGGTTTCAGTAAACAGCTACCGCCACCCTCCCGCTCTCTCCTCTCTTCACTCTCCCGTCTCCTGGTCAAAGACTCCCAGGACCGGCAGGGTATTACCTTCGTCATCAAAAAACCCGCGGTTCCGCAACCGACCCGTGACGGCAGGTTCCCACCAGAAGACGCCAGTCCCTCGGTTGTTGGGGGTGCCTCTCACCAGGCGCTCCACTGTCTCCAGGAAGGCCCGCGTCGTTCAAGGTATTCAGTGGGCCGCCAACAATAGGCAACTTCAACCACGATAATGTCCTTTTCATAGCGGTTCGCCATGAAGCTGAGGTTCTCCTCAAGGTCAGCCATGGAGCCGTGCCACCAGGGATAAAAGGATTGCCCGATATCATCAAAGTCCACGCTCCGCTCCAGGAGATGGTCAAAGAACCACTGCGTGGTCTTGCGGTTCCCCCCTGGTCGATGTGGATCATGATGCGCGGTGGCATCCCGCTCCCGCTCCCTTCGCGCACGCCGCGGATGCCGGCCCGGAGCAACTCCACAAACTCATCCCAGCGCCCGGGCAGCTTCCCGTCCGGCCATAGCATCCCCGGTGTCACCTCGTTCCCCACCTGCACCATATCCGGCAACACACCAGCCTTCCGGAACACCTCGATTGTGTCGCGCGTATATTCGAAGACGGCCGACACAAGTTCCTCGTGCGACTTGCCTTCCCACGCCCTCGGCATGATTTGCTTTCCGGGATCCGCCCAAGTGTCGGAATAGTGGTAGTCCAACAGGAACTTAAACCCGAGCCGCTTCGCTTCCTGCGCAGATGCCACGGTGTATTCCAGGTCGTTCGGCAATCTCGTCGGGGTGTGAAACACACGCAGCCTGATCCAGTTATACCCGCGCTCTCTAAAAATCCGCAGCCCCGGCCTGGCCTCCCCTCCATCCCGAAATACCACAGCCCGGTCCTCACTCTGCTTCAGGAAGGAAAGATCCGCACCCACGGCAAACCCGTCGGCAACAACAGAGACCAACAGTGCCGGGAACACCAAAGGCCCCAGCGCAAGGACTGCAGACGCCGCGGCCACACGACGAAGCCAACCACGGGATTGCATCACACTTTCCATATTGCTGCGGGGAGTCGCCCTACCGTCTGCGCCCGGCTGTCCATAAAATCGAGTCGAAAATCCAGACCGCCTACTGTCTCCGCGACCCGATTTCAAAGAAGACAGTTACCCGTCGCTCCGCTAAGGTGCCCGCGTCTCCAACACAGGCCCATGCCAAAAGCACTGCGATTTCGTACCCAGTCACAAAACTCTCGAACCGGCTTCACGCTGATCGAGCTGCTCGTCGTCATCGCCATCATCGCCATCCTCGCGGCAATGCTCCTGCCCGCGCTCAGCAAAGCCAAAGCCAAGGCCACCGGCATAGCCTGCCTCGGTAACCTGCGACAAATGTCCCTCGCCTGGATCATGTACGCCGAGGACAACACCGATCGCATCCCCCCCAATAACATCAACTCCACGGACTACGACCGCACCTGGGTCCGGGGCTGGATGGATTACGCCCGCGCGGTCCCGGATAACACCAATACGGTGTTCCTCATGCGCAGCCACCTCTGGCCCTACCACCAGAACCTCGAGATCTGGCGCTGCCCGGCCGACCGCAGCCAGTCCCGCCATGGAGGCAGGCTCATCCCTCGCGTTCGCAGTATCTCCATGAATAACTGGCTCAATGCCGATGCCCCATGGCAGGGCCAGAACCAATACCGCGTCTACCGGAAACTCTCCGATATGACCGACCCCTCCCCCACCGGCGTCTGGGTCCTGCTCGACGAACGCGAGGACCGCATCAACAATGGCTTCTTTGTCGTCAGCATGGCAGGTTTCAACCCCACAAACCCATCGGACTACCAAATGGTCGATATGCCCGCGAGCTACCACAACGGCTGCGCCGGTGTCACTTTCGCCGATGGACATGCCGTCATCAAAAAATGGCTGGATCCCCGCACCACACCCTCGGTCAAACCAGGCGTCAATCTCCCTCTCCGCGCCAACCAACCCAATAACCCCGATGTGCTCTGGCTCCAGGAACGCAGCACCGGCCGCATCGATCGCTAACCATGCCTCGTTCCAGCATCCACACCAGGATAACGGCCTCAGGCAGTCAATTGTTCCAATGCCCTGGATAGCTCGGGATACTGAAACTGAAACCCATCAGCCATCAGCCTCCCCGGCAAAACCCGCCGGCTCTTGATGATTAGTTCCGTTTCCGTGCGCATAAAGAAGGCACCCACCTCAAGCATCCAGTTCGCGGCCGGCAATCCAAAGCGGGCTCCACACGCCCTCCGGATCATGGCCATGAACTCTGCGTTCGGCATCGGGTTCGGAGCACTCACGTTAACAGGACCTTCGATGGCGGAATCCTGGATCAGCCAGTTCACAGCCCGACAGAAGTCAGCCTGGTGGATCCAGGAGACGTATTGACGTCCAGCGCCCATGCGCCCCCCCAACCCCCAACGCGCCAGACGCAAAAGGTTCGGTAGCACGCTGTTGTCGCCATGCCCCAAAACCATGGCGCTGCGAAGCGCTACCTTGCGCGTCCGGGGTGTCATCGCCGCAAAAAACTCCCGCTCCCACTCAGTAGCTATATGGACCGAAAAGATATCCTTGGCCTCAGCGCAGCCGCCGACTTCACCTCCCTCGTCCCAACCCGGCCCATAGGTGTGTCGATAAATGGTTGCCGTGCTGGAGTTGAGCCAGACCGGTGGCGGGTTCTGGCACGACCCGATGGCCTCTCCCAATACACGAGTTGAGTCCAGCCGGGAATCCATCATCCGTTTGCGGTTCGCTGCATGATACCGACAGTTCACGGATACCCCCGCGAGGTTGATCACTGCACGAGCCCCTTCGAACTCCCGGCACCAGTCACCAGGCGTCCGACCATCCCATGCCACCTCACGGACCCCGTCAGTGCGCAGGCGAGGTCGACGAGTCAGGATCAACACCTCTGCGTTGAGCTTCGTATAGTATTCAGCGAGCACAGTCCCGAGGAACCCACTGCCCCCAACAAGGATGATTCGAGGTTTCATAAAGGTGATTGAAATGCAGCGTAGCCATACACACAGGGAAGAACGGCAAATACGACATCAGCGGCAAACAAGCCCACCCGTCGCCACCGATTGGTCAGGTAGGGACTGAGATCGAACACGAAGGTCCCTGTAACCCACCGAAGCACCCAGAAGAGTGCAAGGAACCCGCATACACACCGGGCCAGCCTGGAACCAGACGCCAGATCCTCAGCCAGCAGAAACGTTCCCAGCCCAAAGGCAACAATCGACATCCCGATGAAGGCGTAATAGACCCAAAAGAGTCGCCGAATGAATGTCGGCAGGTCCTTGAGATGATGTTTCAGGCCAACCACAAGCGGCATCAGCACACCGGCACAGATCAGGCCGATGTGAGCCAGCCCGGCAAACTTGAGGAGCAGGATCGTGTTCATGGCATCAAAGGGATAGCCCCAATGGCGCGAAGCATCGGGAGCATGACGTTGAGGACAAAGACCGGTGGAAACAGACAGGTGATGGGACCCAGAATGATGCTCCACGCAAATAGGCGTGCAGTCCGAGGATGACGATTCAGACGCCACCAGTGCTCACACAACATCCCCACCGCTTGCAGCAGGAAATAGAGAGTCGGTAATCCATACCCCCCCCCAGCCGGAAGGGTGATCACGACTTCATGCAACAGACCGGATCCAAGGAACACCAGAACGAGTGCCCAGCTGGTTCCTACCTTCGGTAAAAGCACCCGGAAACCATAGCGATGGGCCAGAATATTGAATGCCGTGTTCCACCGTCGTCCCCAAAAGTCAGCCGGAGAACCTGCCAGCAGCGGCGCCCGCATGTTGGGCCGTGCATCAAAACCCAGCCTCCGATAGATGAGTGACAACAGATGGAATACACCAAAGTGCAGCATCATGATCACACCCACCATTCCCACCCACCCCTGCAACAGAGGCATCTCGACCGGGAGTTTTGGCAGTGCCACCCAAACCAGTCCGGCTCCCAGCAGCGTCTTCATCACCGGAGCACCCCACTGCCAAAAACTCACCCCACGCGCCTCCAGCGGAATCAGCGCGGCGAATTGGCGCAATGACATCCCCGGCCACGCCCACAGGTAAAGCATCCGTATGCCAAAGGGAATCCTCGACCCGCTAACCGCGTCCTGCCGATAGGTCAGCCACTTGAATCCAGCGTAAATCGCCAGGGCGATCAACCACATGAAGACCCAGCCAGGGACATGGTCCCTGGCCAGCAAACTCAGCAGCGGAAGCAAACCCAAAGGAACCCACCCCCCCCAGCCAGAACGCCTGAGCACCCGGCACGCTCCTCCCGCACAGTGTCGATGCATCGCCACCCAACCATATGCAGCCCGTAAAACATGCATCATCCCAGGAACCCTGCGAGCCACGCACAGATGCCGGAACCCCGGAATCCCAGCGGCAATCCCCAGCAGTGCATCCACTCCACCCAGCACCCTCCCGTCCGGCAACAGCACCCGCATCTCCTCTAGCAACACTTCCTCATCAATCCCCAGCCTTGCAGCAGTGCCCAGTTCCTGCAGAGCCCGAAACCGCCAGCCATACCGCCCCAATACCTCCGCAAACCTCTCAACCATCCCCACACACAAACGGCAGCTGCCGTCATAATAAATCACCCCAGTAGCAATGTCGGATGTATCTGTTATTTCTGTATGCACAGAAATCCTTTCATAAAAAAACTCACTCGCCGCGCCCCAGCATCCTGCGCACCTTGTCGCCGGCCTTCACCAATCCCTTCAACGCGCTCGTAGGCCACAGCCTCACCACCTCATACAGTCGACCCGTGGTCTCAAAAAAGCCGGCCAACTCACCCAGTTTCCGACTGGTATACGGATCGCAAACATCCCCCCTCCCCGCCTCCGCAATGCACTCCTTGATCAACCGCTCGGTCGGGTCAAACTCCCTCTTTTTCCGCTCGTCCATCACTACCCGGAACAACTCCCACACATCCTTCATGCTCTCAAAATGATCCCGGGCATCCCGCATCACGTGAACCCTCCGGACAATGCCCCATCCCTGGAGCTCCTTCAGGCTGTTGCTCACGTTGGAACGCGCCACGCCCAGGATCTGGGTGATTTCCTCCGCATTCAACGGCTTCTCGTTGATGAAGAGTAACGCGTGAATCTGCGCCACCGTCCGGTTGATCCCCCAGTGGGTACCCATCTCGCCCCAGTGCAGAATGAACTTTTCTTGAATGGGATTGAGGGGACTCATTTTCGTTATTTCTGTTGATGCAGAAATTAGTGACATCGCGCACCCTTGTCAATCTTCATTTGGCACTTGCCCGCCCTGCCTCCGGTCATGACTTGTTGGCTTTGGGACCCTGGACCGCCCGCCAGGTGTCCAGGAACACGGCGGCGATGATGATGCCTCCACCGAGCACCGTGCGAGGTGCGGGAATTTCATTTAGAAACATGGCGGCGAGCATCGCACCGTAGATGGGAAGCAGGGTGGCGATCACGCTGACGGTGCGCGCGGTAAGGTGCCGCATGGAACTGGTGAACAACGTCTGTGGCAAGGCAGTAAACGCAATCCCGAGGACCACCACCTGAATCCACGCCGCGCGGGTCATGGGCTCCCCCCGGCTCAGCACAAACGGCAGCAGCAACACGGCCACGGTCACAAACTGGTAGGTCATGATCCGGCTGCTGGGATGCCTTCGCACCAAATGCCGGCTGAGCAGGTTGCGAATGGTAAAAAAGACGGCCGACAAGATACCCCAGAGAATCCCCCGGGTAACCGAGCTATCCAGCGAGTACTCGGGTACCAGCACCGCCACGCCAACCAACACCACAAAAGCCAACACCAGGTCCAGCACCCGCACCGATTCCCGGAACACCAACGGCTCCACCACCGCCGTGAGTACCGGATAGGTGTGCAGCGCCAGAATCCCGATCGCCACGGTGGAAATCTGGATGGCGTGAAAATAGGTAATCCAATGCGCCGCGAGCGCCACGCCGATCCCGATCATCATCCAGGCATCACGACGGTTTCCTGCCGCAAGGCTTTGCCGACGCAACCCCATCGCCAACACCATCACCGCCGCCGCGATCCAGGCCCGGACCCCGGAGATCTGGAAGGCTGGCAGCTGAACCCACTTGGCAAAAAGACACGTGCCTCCCCAAAGCAGGACCGCACTGTTTAACTGGATTAGACTGGACCGGTGTTCGTTCATCTCACCCTTCGGCCGCCGGTGTCTTATCGGCAATTCTGGACCATGGAAAGGCTGGAGCTCTGCCTCCGCGAGCAAATCGAAAGGCCAGTGCTCCCCTCCCCACACATGTTGAAATGACAACCCCAGCAGCCGGACCGCTTACCCCGGAGGGGGCCGGCTGAGATGTCTTGGACAACGCGCGACAGTCCGTTTAGTTTAACGCTCCGTCGGCAAGGCACGACCAAAAGAACCCACGACTGTCGCATGACTTTCCCAAACCTCCAGACATGGCTCCTGATGCTGGCGGGACTCATTCCAGCTCTGAATGCACAGGACTGGGACTGGGAGTATCGCCTGGATTCGATGTTCCAGACGAATGCATCGGATTACATAGCGGAACTGGCCAATGCGCGCCGATTCTCCGAGGGCGCAATTGAATACTGGTGTGCGGCCGAGGGATATAAGCAGGCACGCATCACTCAGCGCTTCGCCTTCACCAACGTCATTGCGCAAGCGCACCTGGAATTAAACTCCCTCTACGCCGCCAACTTCTCCAAGGACATCCACGGACAAGCCTCCTTATGGGCTTCGCCGGACGGCCTGACTTGGAGCCGGTTGCTCAACATCCCGCGACCAACCATCCCAACCGTCAGCCTCAGCTACGCTGGGCTCCTGCCACCCAGCCTGACAGGGGGACGCGAGCTGTGGATCCAGGCCAGGCTCCTGAGCCATGACTGGAAAAATGCTGCCCAGTTTCTTCGAAGAGACCGCAACCAACCCGCGAAAGCACTACTCTCGCTGCAAATCCAACTGGCAGAAAGCCTGCAAGACCAGACTGGCCCGGCGCTTCCGTCAGGCCCGCGCCGGGCGGTCGCCACAGTCAGCATCAACGACGGAAAGGTCACCGACGTCGCGTTGATGGATGCCGGCCAGGGATATTCCACCCCTCCGCTCATAAGCGTATTCGGAAACAACGGCAATGGCGCCATCCTCGCCGCAGACCTCGAGGACGGCCATCTCAAGGCCATTCGTGTAATCGACCCGGGTAGCAACTACGAGCATCCCGTCCGGATCTACATCTCCGCACCCCCATACCGGCCCGTTCCAACGGTGCCGGGGCATGCCTACCAGATGTACTCCACGGCGGACCTGCTGGAATGGCGCCCCGAAGGGCAGGTTTTCACCGCTCAGGGAACCACCACGATCCAGGAGTTTGAAGTCGATGATGAGGGTCGTATCTACCAAATCTGCCACTTGCTGGACTTTGCCACTGCACAGTAGCGCCACCTCCCTGCAGCGAGCCACTGCCACTGCGAAGCCGCAACCCGCAACCTTTGTCCGTTCGCTCCTGCTCAAAGGCCTGCGAACGTGCCTTGGCACGCTCATGATTCCATCGATCCTCCTCGGAACTCAGGCCGGGGATGCCTGGGACTGGGAGTTCAGCTACGACCGCGTCTCGAATGCAAAGTCGGTCACTTATGTGGTGGAACAAACCAATGCCCGGCGATTCTGCGAAGGTACAATCGCTTACTGGTGCCCCACTGACAACGGCGCCGAGGCCCGCATAAGCCAGCTCTTCGCCTTCACGAACACGATCCAGCGCGCACGCCTCTCGGTGCAATATATATGCCACTTTTTCACCTTCCACCCGCGGACGAGCCAGCCTCTGGGAATCCAGGAACGGGATCCATTGGGTGCGCCTCGCGAACGCCCCCACCCCAACGGTCGCCGCCCACGGCGCAGATTACGAGGGGCCCCTTCCCGATAGCCTCCTGGGAGGTCGCGAACTCTGGATCCAAGCCCGGCTGTTCACCGAGGGATGGAACATCCTGTCCCAGTTTCTTCGCAGCGACCGACAGATAGACCGGCCAGGGTGCTTTGAACTCAAGGTCGACCTGGCCGGGAATGGGCCATCGGCCGACAGCAGAATCCCAAACACCAAGCCACGTCGCGCCATGGCTCAGGCAACCCTCGCGGAGGGCACCCTACAGGGGTTCACGCTGCTGGATGGAGGCCGCGGCTATGTCACGCCCCCCGTGGTAAAGCTAATTGATGCCGCAGGAGCAACTGTCGAGGCGAAGGCCTCGGTGATTGAGGGGGTAGTCGCAGCCATTCAGGTGCCCGGTCAGAAGCAACCCCTTGCCCTGCCTGTCCGCGTCTATATATCCGCTCCGCCCTACATCCAGCTCCCCACCATCCCCGGCCAGATCTACCAGCTCTACTCCTCGACCAACCTGCTGGAATAGCAACCCGCAGGGGATACGTTCACCGCTACCGAAGCCTTTGTGATCCAGGAATACGATACGGATCAAACCGGACGCTTCTACCAAATCTGCCACCTCGCTGACCTGACCCTGCCCGAATAGGAACCACCTGCGCTGAACTTTCCATGATGGCCTCGTTCACAAACCGGCTCCTCCCGCTGCTCCTGCTGGGATTCCTGCAAAACACCCGGGCGGCAAGCAACTGGGATTGGGAGTTCACGCACTGGAGCGTGTTCGATGAAAACGCCCAGTACTACGTCACAGAGAAATCCAACGTCGCCAAAATTACGCTCGGGGAACTCACTTTCTGGGCACCACAACAAGGCACAACCGCAGGACAACTCACACAACGGTTCGTGTTCACAAACTCTATCGTCGACGCCAGGCTGCAGATTCCGGTGATCCAAGTTGGACACACCGCCAACAATAACTCCGGCTCCATCTCGGTCTGGGCCTCCAAAAATGGAACCGATTGGGAACGGCTCCTCGACGCACCGCCTCCTCCACTCCCGGAAATGAATCAGCTCGTCGCCATCAGCCATACCTACAGCTACAACCAGAGTCTGCCCCAGACTTTACTGGGCTCCAGTGAACTCTGGCTCCAGGTACGCATGGCAAGCACCGGCGATCCAATGCTGTCGCGCTTCCTCCAATACCGGTCAGGATCAGACGACAACCTGCCGTTCACGTTGAGCATACGCTTCGCCCCCAAGCCACCCGACATCGATGCGGATCACACCACGGGTGCAGCCACTCCAAGACGCGCAAGCGCAGTTGTCGATGTTGTCTTCGGGTCCGTAGCCGGCATCACGCTTCAGGATGGCGGGCAGGGATATTCACAACCACCAGTCATCCTGCTGCCCTCCATGGCACCGGACGGCATACCCGCAGTCATCAAGTCTGAGATCGAAAACGGCCGCATCACCCGACTCCGCATCGTGGAGGCCAGCAGCGGATATCGAAGTGGTCTCCCCCTGTTCATCAGCGCTCCACCTTTCTGCCCGATCACCGTCCAGACAGGTAAACGCTACCAGCTTCACCATTCCCCCGACCTGCTACACTGGACCCCCGCCGGGGAACCCTTCACTGCCACCCAACCCTCCATTGTGCAGGAATTTGAGGTGGACTCAGCCGGCCTCATCTACCAGCTGCGACCCGTAGATTAACATCACTGCAGCTCAGCGCTGACCCACCAACCACGCCCACGGGAAAGTCTCGCATTCGCGACACGGCATGCCGCTGAACAGCTCAGCCCTGCGCAGACAACGCCGTCCCCCTGTTCCACTCGGGTAGAGCTGCCAAAATCCCATCCCATAAGGAGATCCGATGCCGAAGCGCATCCACAGCCGCCTCCAAGGCCTCCCGCTCCTTCTGCGCATCCCCCGCACACAGCAACTCCACCATCTCCCGCCCCAGCTCACCATGGACATCCCCATCCAACTGAATGTGCCGCTCCAAATAATACCGCAACTTCCCCAGTCGATTCGAAGCCTGCCCGTCCAAGCGTCCCACCATCTGGTGAAACATCGCCGGAATCAGGTCCTCCCGACCATAGGTAAAGGCAGCCGCAATCCGGTGCACCTTGCCCTCCTCAATCCACTTGAACGTGGAGTTCACAAAGGCAGCCACAGGTAAAGGCACAGCCGCACAACTCAAGGCACCTTCAACCGATGCCCCCTTGCCCAACTGCTCCACAAAGAGCGAGACCTGACCCACCTCGGCCCCCGCTTCTCGCATCGCCTCAAGGTAAAGCTCGTAATGACTGGCCGGGACACCTGACTCCGTCTCGTCGCTCTCCTCCGCGAGCACGATCTCGTTGACCAGCCTCCGTACCCGACGATCCCCTACCGGAACCCAAGGCACCGCCACACAAGTCAGTCTGAGCTGCAACGCTTTGAGCAACGACATGAAATCCCACACGGCAAAGGAGTGATACTCCATGAAAATGTGAAGGTCATTCAGGCTCGTCAGCCGATCGTAAACCGGATGGCTCAATAGGGCCTTGCGATACGGCTCAACGGCCTCAGCCACAGTTTCCCTAAATGAATGCATAGACTAGATCTCAAAGCTGTCCCGTCCACAGCCTTATGCAAGAGCCCCCAGCACGAATACGTCTAATGTAGTATGCCCGTGGCCAGACCACACCAACATGCTCATGCCGGGCACGTTATGCGTCGACAGCAAGTGGTTTCGACCCTGCGGAGCGCCCTTTGCGCCCTGCTTTTTCGTTACCCCTTGCGAGAAAGTCAGTTGCCGTGGTCCGACCACGACTACCGGAGCCGAATCACGGCATCAAAGGCAGGTTTAGGTTGGCCCTCAGTGTTGAACAGCAGCGGACTCCCGTTCCTTCGCCAGGAGTTCGCATCGTTGGGCCCCCAAAAGGTCACCATTTCGATCGAGTCCTTATGTTTCAGGAATGCCCGGAAGACTCCTTCATACGCCGCAGCCAACTGCCGGTCCGCCTCACTCACCAACCCACCCTGCGTCGCAGCCCCATTGTCCGCCACATCAGCATTCGTGTTCCGCTGCCCGCCCTGTGCACTATTGATATCCAGCTCAGTCACGTGGATCGGTAACCCCAGCTTCTCCATGTCCGACAGCGCCGCGTCCATTCCCTCAAACCCGGCACTCGTAACATTCAAATGCGCCTGCGTGCCAATCGCCATCACCGGCACCCCCTTCTCCTGCAAGGACTGAATCAGGACGGATAACTTGCGTCGCTTGGCCGGGTTCTCCAAACCATAGTCATTGTAGCGCAAAACAGCCTCGGGATCTGCCTCATGGGCAAACTCAAAGGCCTTGGCAATGTAGTCCGGCCCAATGATCTGGTGCCAAAGCGAATCGCGCAGGACTTCCGTCCCGGAATCCGAAAGGGCCTCGTTCACAACATCCCATGCCCAGATCCGCCCCTTGTACCGACCCACCACGGTGTGAATGTGATCGCGCATCCGCTCCAGCAACTGCTCCCGTGTCGCCCGGGGCCCATCATAATCCCATCGACCCGCTCCACCGCCCGGACGCCTCGGGCCCCGTGCCGCATCCACGGCGGGAGCCGATTGCTCACCCGCAAACACCCAGTTGGGCGTCTGCGAATGCCAAACCAGGGTGTGCCCCACCACAACCATCCCGTGCCGGGTTCCGAAATCCACCAATGCATCCGCCCCGGTAAAGTCGTAGCCGTCCGCCCCCTCCCGTGGATGGATCAACGCCCACTTGTGGTCGTTCTCCGCAGTCACCTGATTGAAATGCCCCAGCACCTGCACCACATCCCGGTCCACCTGTTCCTGTGTCCGCCATCCGGATGCCTTGCCCGTCGCCACCATGCGGTTGATGGCGGTTCCCATCATGAAGTCATCCTTAAACACCTCCTTCAGCGCGGGCGCTTGAGCAGCCCGAGCCGCCAAGGACAACCCAAGTAATAGAATCCCGAGCCCGGTCAGCTTCTGCCAAAACGATGCCAGATTAGGGGAGTTCGTGATCGGAAGGCCGTTGGTCCTCATGAGTCAGGACATTCCTTTGAGAGCTGCTGAAGTGCCAGAAAAAACCATGGCGGTATCAGGTCACGCCGCCGCGCCACCATTCACGTAAGGCTGTGTTCATGCGGATACCCCCCCGGACCCTGCCGGAGTTTCGGAGTTTCAGTGTTTCGGAACATGAACCGGAGCACGCCTCAGCGCACAGCACTACCCCGCCATAGAATTCATGATCGCCAACCA
>JBMTVN010000065.1:0-15916 GCA_049451415.1 Limisphaerales bacterium
TCTCAGCCATCGCCATGCCCACCCCATCGTCCCTGATCTGTAACCTGGCCCTGCCACCCGCCACCCGTAAGGTCACTTCCACCCTCTTGCACCCCGCATGCCGCGCCACATTCGTCAGCGCTTCCTGGAAAATCCGGAACACCCCGGTGCGCACCGCCGGCGGCAACACCTCCAGATCCTCCGGCAGCTCAACCACAACCTCCGCTCCCGCCAACTTCCTAAACCGATCCAGTTCAAATTGAAGCGCGTTCAACAACCCCAACGAGTCCAGCATGTCCGGACGCAACTCCGCCGCAATCCTTCGAACGCTCTCCATCACCTGATCCACCAGGTCCACCGCCTCCACCAAGCGCTCCAACATCAGGTTCGCCTCGTCACAGCCCGCCCCCGTCGTCAACCGGTCTTCCACCCATCGCAACTCCATCTTTAATCCAGTCAGAAGCTGCCCCAGTTCATCGTGGATCTCGCGTGAAATCCGTGTCCGCTCCTCCTCCCGCAAAGTCTCCAACCGCCCACTCAAGGCACGCAACCGCTCCCCGGAAACACGCAACTCCTCCTCGGCTCGCTTACGCTCGGAAATATCCGACATACCCCCAATAACCCGAATCGGCTCGCCCGCCCCGTCCCGCATCACATACGCCCGGTCCTCTACATCCACATAACGCCCGTCACGCGCCCGAAAGCGATACTGCTCCACCCATAGCTGCCGCCTCGAACGCGCCGCCTGACGCAAGCTCGTCACCACCCGCTCCTGATCCTCCGGATGCAGCCGGTCAATCCAGGACTCAATCACCGCATCCAGCTCACCCCGCACATACCCAAACAACTTCCCCCAACCGTCGCTGCGCCAAACCCGGTTGTTCCTCAAATCCCAGTCCCACATCGCATCGCTCGACGCCCGCGCCACCAGTTCATACCGCTCAAAATTCTCACGCGATACAAACTCCGCCGCCCGACGCTCCGTGTAAGCCCGACGCAAAACCAGATACAAGACTGCCCCCGTCGTCAGAACAAAGTTAACCCCCTTCGCCGTCACCCGTGCCGGAAAACTGTCCTCCCCCGCCAGCCAGACGTTGATGTACTGGTCCGAATACACACTCCAGAGCATCCCCAGCAAAAGATACAGGCCAGTCCACGCCAGCTCAGCACTCGGAAACACCTTCGCCGCCGCCCGCCGGAATCGGACTCTCGCGCTCTGTGTCAAATCAATGTCACCCATCACAAAATCCACGCCATGCCAGCGACCAGCATGACGTGGAGCTTAATCTAGCCACACATTGATCCGCGGGGAAGGACTCTTTCCTCCGCCCTCCACCACATGGAAAAATGACCCCTGCCTCACCCCCACACCGCCGCCCCAGCCGCGTTGACGTCCTCCAAAGCCAAGTCTAAGTTAAATGCTTCATGACTGTTGCCACGCCAACTACCGAAACCGCAGGAGTGCGAACCTCAACTCCCCCGGCACGCCTGGATGAACTCTCCCGGTCTATCCTCCAGCTCAAACAACAGCTCAACGCGGTCATCCTCGCCCACAATTACCAGGTCCCCGAGATCCAGGACCTCGCCGATTACGTCGGCGACTCCCTCGGCCTCGCCCAACAGGCCGCCACCACCAGCGCCGATGTCATCGTCTTCTGCGGAGTCCATTTCATGGCCGAAACCGCCAAAATCCTAAACCCCAGCAAACTGGTCCTCCTCCCCGACCGCGATGCCGGCTGCAGCCTCGAGGAAAGCTGCCCGCCCGACCAACTCCGTGCCCTGCAGGCGACTCGACCCGACTTCTATACCATCGCCTACATCAACTGCAGCGCAGAGGTAAAGGCCCTCAGCGACGTCATCTGCACCAGCGGGAATGCCAAGAAAATCGTCGAGGCCGCCCCGGCAGATAGACCCATCCTCTTTGTCCCCGACGAAAACCTCGGCGCCTGGGTCACGGAGCAAACCGGCCGCCCCATGCAGCTCTGGAAAGGCAATTGCTATGTCCACGTGGAATGGACCCACGCCGCCATCAGCCGCATCCGTGAACAACACCCCGACGCCCCGCTCGTCGCCCATCCCGAGTGCACCAAAGCCGTCCGCATGCTCGCCGATGAAGTTTGCTCCACCGAGAAAATGGTCACCTACTGCCGCAACAGCACCGCCTCCACACTGATCATCGCAACAGAAGCCGGCATGCTCCATCGACTCAAAAAGCATTGCCCCGACAAGACCTTCATCGCCGCCCCCACGGAGAAGTGCGCCTGCAACGAGTGCAAATACATGAAGTTGAATACGCTCGAAAAACTGCACGACTGCCTGCTCAAACGTTCGCCCTCGGTGGAGATGCCCCCTGAACTCCTGAAACGCGCCAGGCTCCCCATCCAACGCATGCTCGAAATCTCCGCGAACTAAGAAACTTCGTGCAAAACAGCCCCTAGACCGCTAGAAAGCCCTGCTAATGGACCTGTTACCTTATTGGAAGTTGCAGCAGCGCCCCTTCGAAACAACCTGGGACACGCACTTTTTCTTCCAGAGCCGCGACCACGACGAGGCTCTCAGTCGCCTCGGCTTTCTCGTCGGCGAGCAAACAATGCTCATGGGTATGCTCACCGGTGAAATCGGCTGCGGCAAAACTCTCACCCGTGCAGTCTTTACCGACCGACTCGATCCGCAACGCTTCCGCGTCGTGGTCCAGGAGAACTCCGCCTTCACCTTCACGGAAATGCTCGGATCCATCGTGGCTAACCTCGACCCGGGCTCAGCTAACCTCGGCCCCTCCAAACACGCCCGCTATACCCGCCTCGAAAAGGTCGTCAATAAACTCCGCTCAGAAGGACGCCACCTCGTCCTCATCTTCGACGAAGCCCAGGAAATGTCCTCGGCCACCCTCAACGAACTCAAGCTGCTCTCCAACCTCAATGGCGCCGGTTTCAATTACCTCACCATCATCCTCGTCGGACAACCCGAGCTCCGCGAAATGGTGTCCAAACTACCCGCCATCAACCAACGCATCAGCCTCCGCTTCCACCTGAACCCCCTCGACCAGGAGGAAACCGGCAACTACCTCCGCCACCGCCTCCGCGTAGCCGGGCACCCCACCGGAGACCTCTTCCCCAGCGAAGCCGTGGAACGGGCCCATCAGGTCTCCCTCGGCATCCCTCGTGAAGTGAACCGCATCGCCAAACTCGCCCTTGAGTTCGCCTGGGTAAAGGAACTTTCCAAAGTATCCCTCGAGGCCGTCGAAGCGGTGATCCGCGACCTCGAGCGGCATCAAAACCTCCCACGCTCCCTGCCGGCTTAACGCCCTCTGTAAACCGACCCGAGAACGGGCGCTACCCCGAAACCACAACGCCCTCCAAACACTTGGGGCATTGCTTTCCCTGCCAACCCGCGGCAGAAAGAAAGCCATGCCCACCCAAACCCGCCGGCAATTCGCCCGCAACCTCGCCGCCGCAAGCGCCGTCACCGCCCTCAGCTCCTCCCGTGTCCTCGGAGCCAATAACCGGATCCGACTCGGCTTCATCGGCCTCGGCAACCGCGGCGACCAAGTCCTCGATGCCTTCCTGCCCCACAAGGATGCCGACATCGTCGCACTCTGTGATCTAAATCAGGATTACACCCGCTGGGCCGCCAGCAAGACCCGGGGCACCCCCCAACAAACCACCCGCTATCAGGACCTGCTCGACCGCAAAGACATCGACGCAGTCGTCATCTCCACACCAGACCACTGGCACGCCCTCCAAACCATCCACGCCTGCCAGGCCGAAAAGGACGTCTACGTCGAAAAACCCCTCTCCCTGCGCATTCACGAAGGCAGCGCCATGGTCAAAGCCGTCCGCAAATACCAGCGCATCTGCCAAGTCGGCATCCACCGTCGCTCCATTCCCGTCTGCCGCGAAGCCGCCGACCTCGTCCGCACCGGCGCCATCGGCAAAGTCACCGCCGCCCGCGCTTTCCACATCCAAAATGAATGGCCCCTCGGCATCAATAACCCGCCCGATACCACTCCCCCCGCCGACTTCAATTGGGATGCCTGGCTCGGCCCCGCCCCCCAAGTCCCCTACAACCCCAACCGCACCTTCTACCGCTTCCGCTGGTTCTATGATTACTCCGGAGGACAGGTCACCAACTTCGGCGTCCATTACCTGGATTTCATCCACTGGGCCCTGGACACCAATGCCCCCTCCCGCGTCACAGCCCTCGGCGGAAAATTCAGCGGGATGCAGGATAACCGCGAAATCCCGGATACTCTCGAAGCAATCTGGGAATACCCCGGCAACACCCTCGTGACTTTCTCCCAGTTCAATGCCACCGCCGCCCCATGGAGCCTCCCCGGTTGCGAAGTCGAACTCCGCGGCACCCTCGGCACTCTCTACCTCTTCGGTAATGGCTACCAAATCATACCCGACAACCTCCCCGCTGTCCCCTTCCCCGCACGAACCCCCATCGACCGACCCGACGGCAACCGCTATTCTCAGGGACGCAAAGCCCGCATTGAACCCCGGGAAAACCGGGGTTCCTCCACTGCAGATACCACCCACCACACACGTAACTTCCTCGACTGTATCCATTCCCGTAAAGACCCCAACTGCACCATCGAAACCGGCCACCGCAGCACCTCCACCACGCTCCTCGCCAATATCGCCCACCAAACCCGATCGGTCATCGAATGGGACGCCCAACAGGAACAAATCACCAACTCCCAGGAAGCCAACAACCTGCTCCACTACGCCTACCGCCCTCCCTACCAACTGCCAACCATCTGACCAGATCACCGCCACTTGCATGCCGCGCCAGCTGGATGCACGGTGAATGACACCATGAACCTCCAGCTCCGCCTCCGACTAATCCCCCTCTCCATACTATGCTGCAGCTGGCTCATCGCAGCCCCTCCCTCCAGCCCCCTCCGCCTCGATACCTGGCCGCTCCAAGCTCCCGGCTGGCATAGCACCCGGGGAATCTCCCCCTCCGCCACAGGAACACTTACACCCGCAGAAGGCCTCGCCGGTTCTGGTGCCCTGTTCTCCAAGCCCAACCAGTTCGTCGAATACCCCGTCCTCGGCGCCAGCTCTGCAGAAAACCTCCAGCCCGATAACGGAACTCTCCGCCTCCTCTATAACCCCACCTGGAGCACCCAAGCCGGCGGCCCCAAAACGACCGCCGCCCTCGCTGAAATCCGCTTCGGCGACAACCGCGGATTCACTCTGCGTATCTCACCCGACGGAACCCGCCTCGAATGGGTGGAGTTCCAAAACTCCACGGATAATACCCTCGCCAGCGGAACCGTGGATTGGAACCAGAACCAATGGGTCTACCTCACCGCCACCTTCTCTTCCTCCGAAGGAATAACCCTCTACGAAGATGCCAAACCCCTGGTCAAATCAGGTAAGAAACCCCAAATCGCCCCACCAACAAAAGGAGAGTCTGTCCGCCTGCGTATCGGCAACGATACCTCAAGCAAACACCCCGCCCACGGCACGCTAGACGAAGTCGAACTCCTCCGCAGCCCCATGTCCGCCCTCGCACTCGAAGCCGAGTTGACCTCCTCCCTCTGGGCCGAAGCCGAGGATACCCCCGCAGCACTACGACTCTGCTGGCGCGCTAAACCCGGCAGAACCTTCATCCTGCGCCGCAGAAATGCCGGAGACTCCCAGTGGAAAACCCTCGCCAGCAACCTCACCGGATGGGAGTTCACCGACACCCAGATCACCCCGGGCCAACGCTACGACTACCTGCTCGCAGACCCAAAGCCTGGCGCCCCTTACTCCAAACGTTACCTGCCCGCCGGCTACGCCATCATACCCCCCACTGAACAAGGAAGAGCCCTCGTGCTCGTCGACGAAACCCAGCGCACCGCCCTCTCCATGGAACTGCGCCAGCTCAGTGAGGACCTCGCCCTCGAAGGCTGGATCACCGAAATCCAGTCAGCCCCTCGACACGTCGACGGGAAATGGTCAGCCAATCCACCACTCATCGAAACCATCCGTCGCCAGGTCGATGACGCCTACCGCCAACCCGGCCCACCCCTGCGAGCCCTCTACCTCCTCGGCCACGTCGCCGTTCCCCATAGCGGATTCGTCGCTCCCGATGCCCACGCCCCCCGACCCTTCCCGGTGGATGGCTATTATGGAGACGTAGAACGCAAGACCAATGACTGGACAGACATCAGGAACCTGCACCCCGGACCCACCAAGCTATCGGGTCCCGCCCCCATCCCAAATCCTCCCGGCAATGGCATGTTCGACCAGCATCTCTACCCCTCTGCCATCGAAATCCCCGTGGGAAGAGTCGACTTCGCAAACCTCCCCAGCTTCTCCGCCACCCCACCCGATGGCGTCCCTCCACAGGATGAAACCGCCCTGCTCAAACGCTACCTCAACAAAACCCACCGCTACCGCCGCGGCGAACTCTCCTTCCTGCCTCGCACCACCTTCTTTCACCCGCCCCCCGTCCTGCCCGACCCCGTCGTCGCCGCTCAAGTTTCCGTTCGAAACGCACTGGCCTGGTTCGGCGATGAACCCGGACTCATCGAAAACCTCGACCCCTTCCGCGCCGGACGCAACCATAGCTACCTCCTCGCCAGCCTCGCCGGCTACGGCGCACGCAATGCCCTCGGCCCATCCGGCCCCGCCAAATGGTCGACCACCGACCTCGCCAACCCCGCCTCCGAACCCCAAGTCGCCATCTATGCCGTCGATGGCTCCTACCTCGGCGATTTCAACCTCGCCGCAAAACCGCTTCAGGATGTCTTCATCCGCGCCCTCATCGCCCAGGAAAACTCAGGCCTCGTCTCCTTCTGGCAACGAACCCAAACCTCAAGCATCAGCTTCCAGGCCCTCGCCCTCGGCGACCCCATCGGCAAAGTCTGGTGGAGCTGGCTTCACCAAAATGAGTTCCAAAACGGCCTCGCCCACTTCGTCTCTACCATACACTTCTCGCTGATCGGCGATCCCACGCTCCGCTTCCCTGTGCTTCGCCCGGTCGAAAATCTCACAACCCGCACCGATACCTCCGGCATCCACCTCGAATGGCAGCCCAGCCTCGACCCCGAAGTCCACTACCGCGTGTTTCGGCGAGCCCCGGAAGGAACCACCCAAACCCTCCTTACGTCAGAACCCCTGCTCCAACCCGCCTTCACCGACCCCGCATCCCCAGCCACTCCCACCTACGAGGTCCACCCCGTCAGATTGACCCGCACCGGAACCGGCACTTTCTACAACACCGGCCCCGGCACAGCCGTCACATCCAACTGAACCACTGACGGATTATTGGCGCACCTGCGCCATTCATCCGTACTGCGCTTCTCGCAATAAGGCCGCAATCGAAAACTTCCAGATCAGAACTCCAGCGGGATCCGGATGATAATCGCGCCCATCACGTCCCCTACCCGATAGTCCTTCCTCCGACTATCAGGATGACTGTTGTGGCACTCAATGCAGGATGCACGGGATGCAATCTCAGGAAACACAGCAGTAAAATAGCTGCGGCCGCCCAGCGTCTCCTCCGTCATGAAGGGCTCGCCAGCAGCCGCACTGACTTTCTCCAACCCGAGCTGCTCAACCTCAGTCTGCGGCTCAGCACTGCCATGGATTGGCTGAAGCGATCTCAAGGTATACGAAAACTCCGCGCCATCTTGTTGGATGCTCAGGTTTGCCCGACGCAACAAATCGGCATGCGATGGCTGACTATTCGTCGGGCCGGCCGATGCCTTCGCTTCAACAGCCAGCTTCTGATTGGCCGCAATCACGGCATGCAACGATTCAGCCATCTTGCGCAAGCTGACGGTCTGCAGTTTGTGGGCTTTCTCCTCAGCAGCAGGGGAACTGTTGCCCCATGCGGCGAGCATAGCTAGAGCCAGACTCCACAGTCCCAAACCAAGACTGCAGGCATAAAATGGTGTTTTCATGAGCGAGGTTCCTTGATGTTGAGCACCCGGTCGACTTCAGGCCGTTGGATCACCTGACGTATTCCGCTGGGCCAGAGGATCTCAATACGGTCAACGGCCGACCGCTCTCCCAACCCGAAATGAACCCGGGCATCCGATTGCATGAGGAAACCAACCGGACACTGCGCCTCAGAATGAAGCACCAGATCGCCACTGACCAAAGTCAAAAGGGCTCCATACCCGTTCCGGTTGCTCCGCACCCCTTCCAGACGAAGCTTGATCCAGTGGTTCCTTTCGCTGCTGCGGTTGCGCAGGAGGACCGAGCGATCTCCCAACCCCGTCAAAACCAGATCCAACCGCCCGTCATTGTCGTAGTCCAGCACCGCATTCCCGCGCCCGTTGTAAGGCGTCCCGAAAAACGCCCCGGCCCGCTGACTGGCGTCGCTAAACTGCGCCTTGCCATTATTCTCCAACAAAAGACTGATGGATCCCGGCAGAACAAACGCCGAACCGTTCACGACCGCGATGTCAGGATCGGCGTCATTGTCGTAATCCAGGAAGACTCCCCCCCAACCCACATGCTCCTGTGTAAGCCTCCCCAGGCCTGACGCCCACATCCGGTCTGCATATAGACCCTGTCCTTCCCTAAGGTAAAGCGAGCCATAACCCAGTCGCGTCACAAAGATATCCGGTAACCCGTTGCCATCCGCATCGGCAATCGCCGCATTCATCGACCCAGGAGCTTCACCAATCGAGTTGAACGCCACCCCCACTTCCATGGCCACGTCCTTGAAATGTCCACGGCCATCATTGATCCATAGACCATTCGGGGTGTCATCATTGGAAATATAAAGGTCCGTATCCCCATCTCGATCCGCGTCCAGCGCAGATACTGACATACCCCGGTGCTGCGGAGCGTAGAGGCCAACCTCGCGGGTCACGTCCTTGAATGTCCCGTCGCCCATGTTCCGGTAAAAGACATCCGCTTCCCCGGGGTAAGCCAACGGCCCGGGATAAGCCCCAGGGTTTTGCTCCGATTCAGCCTCCGGCTTGTAAGTAAGATAGTTGCACAGATAGAGATCCAGGTAACCGTCCCGATCGGCATCCAGGAAAACCGCCGAAATTCCTGCGCCCTCATGCCCCACACCCGCCGCATCCGTCACATCCTCAAAGGTGCCGTCTCCCCGGTTGCGCAACAGCTGGTTGCGCCCCAGATTGGCGATGAACAGGTCAGTAAAGCCGTCGTTGTCAAAGTCTCCCGCCGCCGCTGCACCTCCAAAGCCATAGCCCCCGACGCCAGCCCGCTTGGTGACATCCTCAAAAGTCCCATCCCCCTTGTTGCGGAACAAGCGATTCGGCTCCCGTACCGCACACGCACCCCGCTTGGTCACACCCTCCTTCGGCCCCCAGTTCAGGAAATAGACGTCCACCCAGCCATCGTTGTCGTAATCCAACACCGCCCCACCTGCCCCGTTCGACAAAATGATATTCGCGATGCGGTCGTGACAAAATTGGGGAACAAAGTGGAGTCCCGCCCTTGCAGAGGTGTCCTCAAAGACATCCTCCGTTCCGGCTTCAATGGCCGGGGTAAGGTCCTGGGCGAGACAAAGGGATGCGGACAGGGCGATAAACGCAGTTAGAGGGAGAAGTCCTGCTCTTGTGGAACAGTCGTTCGCCTGCCGGGAAGTTGTTTGTCCGATCATAGGAATCAGCGGCCGATTCAAAGTTGTGCGCCAGAGAACGTCAACCCCGCAGCCAACCTGAGCGCTCCCGAACCGGTGGCGGAGAATCCCCTCATTCCATGACATCACCCGCGCGTTCTGCCGTCCTGGACAGCCGCATGGTCTAGCCGAGCTCGAAGGTGGTCACGCCGTAGATCCAGTCAAGCCGCACCTGGGGAGCAGGCCCGGTATACATGCGCGCCGTGGCGAACACTTCCTTCATACCGTATTGACGAACCAACTCCATTGCCTGCTGGTTGGGCTCAGCAATATCCAGCACGAACGGATCACCCTCAGCGATCCGTCCCACCAAACCTCGAAAGATGGCCTCGGCGGTATACGCATCACGGGAAAAAAGCGGCCCGATCTTCCAGCCGCGAAAACAAGGACGGATGACACCGTAGCCAAGCAGCGCTTCCGGCTCTCGCTCATCAACACACGCAAGGGCGTGCGCTTCATGCTGATGAATCCACGCATGCAGGAAAGCATGCCTATGGGCCGGGAAGCATCGGTGATCAATGTCATGCAAACTGGCACAGGGAACCGCCCTGGCATCCACCAGATCAAAGCCGGCAGCCCAGTCATCCCCCTGCTTTACCCCCTCATATCGCGCGTTGCGATAAGCATACTCGCGCCCGATCCGCCTGTACTTCTCCACGTTCTCCAACACCCCATCCCCACCCTGCACACACCCATGCAGATATCGACGCGCATGCTCGTGGATCGCCAGGCCATAGCCGTGACCACGGAATGCTTCCTGAACAATGTAGCAGCCGAGAAACCCGAAGGAATCGTCATATCGCACCGCGCTGACCGTGGCGATCGCCTGACCATCCAGTTCACCGATGAAAAAACCTCCGGGATCAGCCGTAAAAAAGGTCTCCGCATCGTGAAGGCCCGGGTTCCAGCCCGCCTCCCTCATCCAGGGAATGCAGGTTCCAACAAGGTCCCCAACGGTCATGTTCCGAATGCGGTAACGTCCGGATTCCAAATGGAGAGCCGCTGTCGAATTCCCCTCAAGTCGCTTCATGGCCCCTAGATATAGTCTCGCTGCAACAGTTGCGCCACGCCCGCATCCAGCTGCTCTCTCCGACGGACGGCATCAAAACGCTGCAGGAGATCTTCCGGACGAACCCGTGCCCGCTCCGCGCCTTGGAGATCATGAAGGATATTCCCGCGATGCATCATGATGATGCGGTCCCCCAGATGGACAGCCTGCTGCATGGAATGCGTCACCATCAGCGTGGTCAGTCTGTCACGCTGAATAATCTCATGCGTCAACCGGATAACCTGATCGGCACTCTTGGGATCCAAGGCGGCCGTATGCTCATCCAGCAACAGCAGGTCCGGCTTCAGCCAGGAAGCCATCAGGAGGGTGAGCGCTTGACGCTGTCCTCCGGACAAACTGCCTATGGCGTTGTCGATCCTGTCCTCCAGCCCCATGTTCAGCGACCTGATCCGATCCCGCAGTTCCGACTTCAGCTTTGCATTCAAAGCCCAGCCGAGCGTTCGCGGGCGACCTCGCCGCGTGGCCAGCGCGAGGTTCTCCGCAATGGTCATGCTGGGAGCCGTGCCGCTAAAGGGATTTTGGAACACTCGCCCGACAAGTTTTGCCCGCTGATGCTCCGACCAGCGTGTTATGTCGTGGCCAGCCAGGCGGATCGTCCCAGAGTCCACCAAAAATGTCCCCGCAACCGCGTTCAGCAAGGTGGATTTGCCCGATCCATTGGTGCCAATAATGATCAGAAACGAGCTGTGTTCCAGCTTGAGCGTAACCCCGCGAAGTGCACGCACCTCGTTGGGCGTGCCTGCATTGAAGGTCTTGGTGATCTGTTGGAGGTCAAGCATGTCAGGCAGCCTTGGTAGAACGTCGGGCGGAAGATTGCATGCGCCGGATCAAGGTCGGAGCCACCAGCGCTGCGAAGACAAATCCTGCCGTGATGAGCTTCAGATCGTTCGGGTTCAATCCCCACCTCAGGGCGATCGCCACCAATAGCCGGAAAAGCAGCGATCCCATCACGGCGCCAGTGATGAGCAGACCCACCCGACTGGATCCCACCAGCGCTTCACCGATGATCACACTAGCCAGCCCCCACACCACCATCCCAATACCCATCTGCACGTCGGCAAACCCCTGGTATTGCGCAAGCAGTGCACCTGCCAGTGCGATCAGCCCGTTGGAAAGAGCCAACCCGAGGATCAGGATAAAGTCCACGCTGACTCCAAGGGCACGAATCATCTGCGGGTTATCCCCAGTGGCCCGCATGGCAACCCCAAGGTCCGTTCTGAAAAAGAAGTATAGCGCACATCCAGCCAGCAACACTGCCAACAACATCGCCACGAGCATCGCCAGGTCACGAACGGCCACCTCCCACCCGAACAGCTGGACATGGTCGCTCACTCGAAAGAGCCGTTTTCCAAAACCCTCTGCATAGCTGGCCAGAGTGGACCGGTTCATGAGCGGGATATTGCTTTTCCCCATGATGCGCAGGTTGATTGAATACAGGGCCGTCATCACGAGGATCCCGCTGAGCAGACCATTGATCTTGAACTTGGTGTGCAGCGTGCCAGTGAGCATTCCGGCAACCAGCCCGGCAAAAAACCCGGCGGCAGTCGCAGGCAAAGGGGACCACCCGTGGACCAGTAACGCCGCCGTCACGGCCGCCCCCAAGGTGAAGGAACCGTCAGCAGTAATGTCTGGGAAGTTAAAGATGCGAAAGCTGAGGTAAACCCCCAACGCAAGCAGCGCGAGGATAAGGCCAATTGTGGTTGCACCCAAAAGGAGAGTCATGGCGGGTTCAGTCGTTCTTGCTCGGCTCAGAAAGTTGGAAAGGGGCCACCCAACAGGCGCCCCGCATCAAATCGGTTTCTCCCACCCCGTCAAACTGGCGATTGTCTGCCATCAAGTGCAGCACAGAGCCGGCAGACTCGCTGGACAGCAGGTTCGAAACTGCATCTCCCAGCACAATTCGCCCCTTGGGAATCGGCCGGTACGGGAACACCGCAGCGTGAAAATGGCCCAGAGCCTCGGTCCCCGCCCCCACCTTCCGCAGGTACGGTTCCAAATCAGATGAAGGCTGGGTGGCCGCAACGCCCGCAATGAGGAGCAGGTTGCGATCACTCGATCTCTCTGTCGTGAAAGCCAACCAGTCACGCACCTCAGGAAACTCGAGGATGAACCGCCCGGCCGCCAAAGTCGGTGAACGGTGCAGGGTCGCTCCCACAACACCCGCGCTCTCCGCCAAAATTACGAAGCCGCATCCACCACCACCTGCACGGGCCTGGACAACATCCACCAGCTGCGAAAGACCCAGCACACCGCGTTTCGATTCTGACGCCTCGAAACGGATGAGCCTCCCAAAAGCCCCGCGGGCTGAGAGGCCATACAGTAGATTCAAGCGAGGCACGAGTTTACCCTCGGCAACCTGGTAGTCCGGAACACTGCTGCCATCCGTCGGCATCGTCACCGCATGCCCAGTAACTGCAAGCGACTCCCCGAAACGCGCCTCCCGGTCACCAGGCACAGAGGAGAAGGCCCCCAGCCCCAACGCCAGGAGGTCTTCAGTGCAATCGAGGCCATGGACTGAGTCCTCAACCAGCTTGCCTGATGCAAGCATTACGGGATCCCCATGCAGGCATAGGCTCAGGCTCGCACTCAAATCCAACTCATGCTCCTGAAAGTGGCTGCCTTCCTGTTCCCATTCCTTCGTCGCCTGGCAGCTGGTTTCCGCACCCCCCTCCAGCTCCCGCTCGACCACAAGCATCGACGCCAAGCCCGAAAGCTCCAGCACCTCGACCACGGACGGCACGGGACGAATAACGCAAAGCTGCCCACGCGCAGCTGCAAGCTCCTTATACGCACCCAGAAGAACCCGCAACCCGGCCGAACTCAGATAACTCACCCCGCTAAAATCCAGATCGATCTGATGATGGCCCGCACGAATCGCGCTCTCTATCGAACGCCCCACATGGTCCGCCCAGTTCGCATCCAAACGTCCATCCAGGACGAGCTCGTGTATACCTTTCTTATCTCGGGCAGTAATTTGCATGGCGGATCAGCGGCTGGGAGTTTGTTGTGCAATTAGATCCTTGGGAAAGGTCAGTCCAAGCTGCTGCGCCTTGCTCATGTTAAGCCAAACCGTCTCTTCAGAGACATTCTCGATGGGTATCTCGGCGGGGCTTTCACCGCACAGCACGCGGGCTGCCGGCATGGCTGCGGCAAAACCCGGCTGATAAAAGCCCAACCCGAT
Organism: Limisphaerales bacterium; assembly: GCA_049451415.1. Lineage (GTDB taxonomy): Bacteria > Verrucomicrobiota > Verrucomicrobiia > Limisphaerales > JAHDYP01 > JBMTVN01. The sequence goes on from JBMTVN010000065.1 coordinate 13,836, forward strand.
GCACGCTAGGGCGCCGCGCTCAGCCACCTCAGGTTCATCCACAAAAAGCGGAAGGCGTCCATCTGTCGCCACCTTCAAAACCGCGTCAAACCCCTGCCGAACCGTATTGTCACTCTGAATGTAAAGGGCGTCGACTTTACGGCTGGCTAAAGCCCGCCCCGCCTCCAGTATCTCAGCCGAATTGGCAACGCTGACCTCCTCCAACTTGATCCCCGCCTTCATGAATAGGTCTCGGGCCACCCCCACAACCTTAACTGAATTCACCTCAGAGGCATTGTAGATGGTTCCCACCGAGCGAACTCCGGGGACCACGGACCGGATGGCGTCCACCATGGCCTGAACCGGGGGGAACGAGCCGATACCGGTGATGAAGGGCAGGTGGTTGGTGAAGGATTGCCCCACTCCCGCCGCTATTGGATCAGAACAACCCGTGAAAACGGTCGGCTTTTGCCGAATGATGCTGCTCGCAGCAGAAATGACCGGCGTGCTGATAGGCACAATAAGATCCACATCCGACGCTTCGAGGTTCTGGATCATGCCCGGAATGTTGGCGATCTCACCCTGAGCATGGGTTGAACGAATCTCAAGGTTCCGCCCTTCCACGAAACCAAGCTCGCGCAGCCCGTCTACAAGACCCTTGCGGCACAAGTCCGCCGCCTCATCCGGGGCGAAGTAAGCCACTGCAATTTTGTAAGTTCGTCCAGCCCGTGGTGTAGGTTTGATCTCCCGCTTCCTGGAAGCCGTCATCACAGACAAATTTGTGGTAGTAGCCGTGATAAACCCGTCTGCCCCATCACGCAGGCCATCAGGGATCTCCCACCTGTCCTTCAAACCCGCCAAAACGGTTTCGTTATACAGAAAAATGCTCGGAACAAAGTCGTCGATCGGCACCTCTGCAGGATCCTTACCATCCAGAATGTCCGCAGCAATATCACCGGTGTGCTCACCAATCTGCACGTAGTCGGCCCCAAGATCAAAGAGCGACCCGAGCTGGACCTGACCAGGAGTCGATGAGAAAGCCGGAATGCGAGCTCGCTCACACGCGGCGATGACTTGGTGAGAAGCTACAATCACCGTGACATCTCCCGTCATCAGGATGCACTCCGCCCCCCGACCAATCACGGCGTTGGCCGCCTCAAGCACCCCTGAGCTGTTGTCCACGGTCGTATCAATCACTTGCAACCCCAGCTCACCACACACCTCCCGCACGAGTTTGGTTTGTGCAACGGAATTGGCCTCAGCCGCGTTCCACACCAGACCGATCTTCTTGAGCTGCGGACGCATCTGCAGAGCCGTCTCCAGGATGCGCTTGATGGGTTGAATACAGCCGGACCCAACCAGATAAGGAGGGTGCATGAGATGGTTGGTCGCGGAAATTCCCACTCCCGCCGAGTAAGGGTCGGAAACCAGACCAAACACGTGCGGAGTGCGGGCCCCGGTCTGGTTGGCATTGGCTACGGTCTGAAGTGAAACCGTGCTGAGCGTGATCAGCATGTCAAACGACCCGTTGGAAACCTCCTTCGCAATCGCGTTCGCCGTGCCAATGTCCCCCTCGGGATTAAATCGCTGAATCCTCAACCGCCCCCCATCCCTGTAACCTCGGGCAGCCAGTGCAGAAAGCACACCCTCAGCACCCTGCTCCAACACTTCAATGGAGGCATGCTGCACCATCGCCACCTTCACCACAGGCTTCGACGCCATAGCCTCTACCTTGGCGTGACGTGATCCGCGATCGGTGTAAAGCAGCACCCCCGCGGAAATCAGAAGCAGTGCAATGCCAAGCGATAGTTTTTTTAAGGTGTCCACCATGTGTGCCGTCAGCTGCTGAGGCCTGCACCCGAACGTATGCCCTTTAATCAGACCACCCGATCTTCACAGAAACGTCCGGAAAACAATCTCACCAGAGGGACATTCTGAGGGATTCAACTGCAGCAGGGTATAGGACACTTGCATGGGCTAAACACCGCAACAGACCATGCCGCCCCCCCTGCCCAACCACCAAACAAGCCGCAAAAAAAGAAAAATGGTCGGAGCGACAGGATTCGAACCTGCGACATCCAGCTCCCAAAGCTGGCGCTCTA
>JBMTVN010000066.1:0-15685 GCA_049451415.1 Limisphaerales bacterium
CGTGCGTTGCGGCCAAACTCAACCACATCCTCCAGGTTGGGCCCATACTTGCGCTTCAAGCTCTGCAGTACACCCAACCTCTCCTCCAACTTCGCCAGCTGCTCGGGATCGACATCAACCCGGTCGGCATAATGATGCAGCTCCTGCTGCAAATCCTGCAGTTGCTCCGCCAGTTGTTGCTGAAGTTGATGTAATGACTCCGTCTCGGGATCAAGCTGCTCCAGTTCCTCCAGAGTCCGTCCCAAGGCTCCCATCTGCGAGAGCAAATCAGGATCCGCATCCCCGATCTGGCTCACGGCCGCCTGGCTCAGCTCCAGCAATCGTGCCGAATTTGCCGCCCGCTGGTAGGCAGCAGGCAGCGCCTCATCCTCCTCCAGATCCAGCCGCGCCTGCTCAATCTCCGCACACTGGTGCTGCAGTAGATCCAACTGCCGCGCGTAGGTGGCCTCGTCGATAATCAGGGATTCCTTCTTCGCCAACAGCGATCGCCCCTGTTGCACGACTTCCCCAAAGCCGCCCAGTGCTTCTTCCAGCCCACCGAACGCATCCAGCACAGCCAATTGCTGCGGTGCGTGCAGCAGGGATTGGTGCTCGTGGGGACCGTGCAGGTCCACCAGCCATTGGCCGATATCGTTGAGGGTCTGCAGGGTGGTCGGACTGCCATTCACAAACTGACGGTTGGCCCCCGCCAGGGTGAAGGTCCGTTTCAATAACAGTTGGCCGTTGTCGCAGGGTTCCAAGCCCCGCTCTTCCAGCAGCTCATGAAAAGACTGCGGTAGACTGCGACAATCAAACACCCCCTCAACCATGCACGAGTCCTCTCCGCTCCGAACCAGTGTCCGGTCAGCCCGCTCGCCCAGTATCAGCTTCAGCGCCCCGATCAGGATCGATTTGCCGGCCCCGGTTTCTCCCGTCAACGCCACATAGCCCGATGGAAACTCCAGACTCAGTTCGTCCACCAGGGCGAGATTCTTGATGCGTAAGCTGGCAAGCATGGTTCAACAGGTTCGTGACGCCGATGAATGTGGCCTGACCCATCCCCGCGGCCAACTGGATTTTTCCGGATTTCCATCACCAATCGCCCGGAACCCAATGGGAAACGTTGGCAGTAGCCACCACTCAGGCTACGTTCCCCAGACTGTCATGGCGTTTAAAGTCGTCTTTTTAGGCACGGGAACCTCGCAAGGGGTGCCGATGATCGGTTGGGATTACCCACCCGAGTTCCTCGCCAACCCCAAAAACCACCGTCTGCGACCCTCGATCTACGTGGCCACCAACACCACCCAGCTGGTGGTCGATACCACACCCGAGTTCCGGCTCCAAATGCTCCGTGAGCAGATCAAACACCTCGACGCAGTGGTGTTTACCCACGACCACGCCGACCACGTCATGGGACTGGATGACTGCCGTCGCTTCTGTCAGGAACGCAACGGCCCCCTGCCGGTCTACGCGAACGCACACACCATGGAGTCTCTCCGCCGCGTGTTTTCTTATGCCTTCCGCGATGGGCCGCCCATCCCCGGCTACTTCGTCCCCGACCCGCATGTGGTGACCGGTCCATTCGAGATCGGGGACCTCAGGCTCACTCCACTCCCGCTTCCCCACGGGCGCATCGAAGTCAACGGCTACCTCTTCGAACACGAGGGAAGACGTCGACTGGCCTACCTAAGCGACTGCAAACGCGTCCCGGAACCGGTGGTCGAACAGATCCGTGGCGTGGAAGTCGTTATTCTCGATGCCCTCCGCAAAGACCCGCACCCCACACACATGTGCACCGAGGAGGCTCTGGCAGCCGCCGCAGCAATAGGCGCAGGGAAAACGTACTTCACCCACCTGACTCATGACTATGACCACGACCGCGACCAGGCGCTGCTGCCTGATGGCGTTGAGCTGGCTTACGACGGCTTAACGCTGGAGGACTCCTGCTCATGACCTCATCCTCGCACCTCAATTCCCCAACCCGTCAACACTGCAACCCCAGGCAAACCCAAGGACAGGCTCCCTTGTCCGGCATCATTTTGCTGCTCCTGCTGCTGCTCCAGGTTTGTCGGGGTGCCGACGCCGAAAACCAGTCTGTCGCCGTCCTTTATAACTCCCGTGAAAAATCCTCCCGTGAACTGGCCGCGTATTATGCCAAGGCACGGAACATCCCGGACAATCACGTCCTCGGCCTGAAGCTCCCCACGGGAGAAACGATCAGCAGAAAGGACTTCATAGACGACTTGGAGAAACCCCTTCGGAAAAAGCTGAAGGACCTGCAGCTGCTCCAGGTCGACGATGGCAGGAACAGTGCCACAGGTGCCTTGCGCTACCTGGTTGTCTGCCGGGGTGTTCCAGTGCGGATTGAGGAGGATTCAAAGCTCAAGGAGCCCAAGGCCAACGGCCTCCCAGAACCTATCCGGCGCAATGAGGCGGCGGTCGACTCCGAACTCGCTTGCCTCCCGCAAAACAAAGATTCCCGCTTGCTCGCAGGCCCAACCGCCAACCCGGTCTATCTCCAGACCAATACGGCCGCGCTCGGTCCTCAAAATGGTCTGCTGATGGTGGCCCGGCTCGACGGCCCCACGGATGAAATTGCCCGGGGCCTCGTCGATCAGGCCATGCAGGCAGAACAGATGGGGCTTTGGGGGCGGGCCTACATCGACCTCCGGGGCACGACCAACACGGGCTACATCCTCGGCGACCAATGGCTCGCCGGGGCAGCAGGCGCAATACAGCAGGCTGGATTCACCGCCCTCGTCGATACCAATGAAGCCACGTTTGCTCGCGGCTACCCGATGCCCGACATCGCCTTCTATGCAGGTTGGTACAACGAGCGGATATCCGGTCCCTTCACGTGGAATGCGGCTAATTTCAGCCCCGGCGCTTTCGCCTATCATCTCCACTCGTTCAATGCCCGGGAGCTCCGCAACCCAACCAACCACTGGGCGGGACCGCTGCTGACGAGGGGAGCCGCCGCCACGGTCGGATTTGTCGCCGAACCCTACTTAAGTGGAACCTTGGATGTTGGATCGTTCGCCGTGCGCTGGATCCAGGGGGGATGGACCTATGGCGAAGCCGTCTACGCCTCCCTTCCAACCCTCTCTTGGCAAACCACTGTGGTGGGTGATCCGCTGTATCGTCCCTTCGCCCGATCCGCGCCAAGTTCGCCGCTAGGGGTTCGTTTCCAGGAACTGCACAATAAACTGACTCTTGCGAACGACCCCAGGCTCGCGTGGTCCCATATCCAGATCGTGAACCTCGGGGACAGTCAGCAGGCCGATGTCAGCCGCAAGGAATTGGTCGATTACCTGGAAGGCCGGATCAAGGCACTCAGTAGTTCGCTGCTCGCAGAACGACTCGCAGAACTTCACCTGAGGTACGGTCGCGTCAAACCCGCCATCGCCGCCTACCAGCAGGCGCTTGAGCTGGAAGCCACCCCGGGACAGAGGCTGCGCGTCATGCTTGCCCTGGCCCCGCTCCTGGACGTCTACCAACGCGAAAAGGAATCGGCCGAACTCTACCGACAGCTGTTGAGCGAGTTTCCGGATTATCCGGATAAGGCCGCGATCGAATCCAAGTTGCAGGCGCTCGAACCCCAAACCGGGAAGTAGCCGGGCCAATCAACCCGCGGAGCGCACAGCCTCAATGAATGCCCGCACTTTGGCGCTGTCCTTCCTGCCCGGGGCAGACTCCACCCCGCTGGAAACATCCAGGGCAAAAGGAGCCACCCGCCGGACCGCTTCAGCCGCATTCTCTGGATTCAGACCCCCGGCCAGCAGGATGGGTTTGCCCAGACGCTTCGCCTCCACAGCGAGATCCCAGTTGAACATCGCCCCCGTCCCTCCCATCTCCCCCGCAACGTAACTGTCCAATAACCAGGCCTCCACCCCCGAGTAGACACTCAGCCCATCCAAGGATGCCCGCGACGCAATACGGAAGGCCTTCCACAGCGTCAAACCGGGGAACGCCCCGCAATACTCCGGAGTCTCCCCGCCGTGCAGTTGCACCGTGTCAATGCCGCTCACCCCGGCAACCCGCAGCACCTCCTCCGCAGTTTCATCAACAAATACCCCCACCTTCCTGACTCCGAGAGGGAGGTGCCGGATGATCTCTGCCGCAGCCTCAGCGGTAATCGCCCGCTTGCTCGGCGCGTAGAACATGAAGCCCAACGCGTCCGCACCAGCTTCAGCCGCCGCCAAGCCGTCCTCCAACCGCGTGATTCCGCAAATCTTTACCCGGGTCATGGACACAAGAAGAAAAGGGGCGCTAGTGCCCGAGGATTTCCCTGACCTTGGCGCCAATGCTGTCGCCCGATCGCATCAGTGACTCGCCGACAAGAATCGCGCGGGCGCCGCAGGACTCCAGCCGCTCCACGTCCTGTCGCGTGTGAATCCCGCTCTCACCCACCAGCAGGGTAGGGGACTGGCCTGCCAGTCTGCCCTCCATCTCCAGCCGGTGCGCCAGGGTCTCGGTCGTCGCCAGGTCTACCTTGAACGTCTTCAGGTTGCGGTTGTTGATTCCCAACAGCGGTGCATCAATCGCCATCGCCCGCTCCAACTCCGCCTCGTCATGCACCTCCACCAAGGCAGCCAGCCCGGCTGACGTCGCCAGATGATGGAAGCGCCTTAAACGCTCGTCATCCAGGATCGCCGCAATCAGCAGGATTGCGTCCGCCCCCGCTTCCACCGCCTCAAGGATCTGGCGCTCATCAATAATGAAGTCCTTCCGCAACAAGGGCAGTCCAACCGCCTGCCGAATGTCGCGCAGATACTCAAGGGATCCCTTGAAATACTCCACATCCGTCAGGACTGACAAACAGCTGGCTCCCGCTGCCTCGTACTCGCGCGCAATCGCTACCGGGTCAAAGTCCGGACGAATGATGCCAGCAGAGGGGGAAGCCTTCTTGACCTCGGCAATCAGCGCCATGCCTCCACGGCGCGGGGATTCCAGTGCGTTGAAGAAGGGCCTCAGGCCGCCGCGGGCCGATATGGCCGCACGAAGCGTCTCCACACTGACCTCGCCCCCAGGGAGCTTGGCCACCTCCAACTTCTTGGTTTCTACAATCCGATCGAGAATCGACATGGTTACAATTGCAGGTTGGGCGAAACGGTTCGCCGGGAGACTATTCCTCGTCGGCATCCTTCACGCCCGGGATCCGTTTGGTGGGACAGCCGCCCCTGAGCCATCCCGCGACAAAGCTGTCCAGCTCGCCGTCCATGACTCCCTGCACATCGCTGGTCTCAATCCCGGTCCGGAGATCCTTCACCATGCGGTAGGGCTGGAATACATAACTGCGAATCTGGTTGCCCCAGGACACGCTGCCCTTCTCACTGTAGAAGCGCTCCATCTCCGCCTTCTTGGCGTCCTCACGCAGTGCATACAGCTTGGAGATCAGCAGCTTCATGGCGGTCGCACGGTTCTGCGTCTGTGAACGCTGCGCCTGCGACGCCGCCACCAGGCCCGTGGGTAAGTGGGTAATGCGAACCGCAGTCTCAACCTTGTTCACGTTCTGGCCGCCCTTGCCGCCCGATCGGAAAGTGTCCACCTGCAACTCCGACGGGGGAACCGTAATCGCTTCCTCTTCCTCCAGCTCCGCAATGACGTCGACGCTGGCAAAACTCGTGTGCCGTCGCTTGTTGGAATCGAACGGCGAAATCCGCACCAGCCGGTGCACGCCACGCTCCGCCTTGCAGAACCCGTAGGCGTTCTCACCAGTGATGTTCAACGTCACGCTCTTCATGCCCGCCACTTCGCCCGGGAGCGCGTCCGCCACCTCCACCTCCCAGCCGCGGCGCTCAGCCCAACGCTGATACATCCGCATCAACATGTTCGCCCAGTCACAGGACTCCGTCCCGCCCGCACCCGCATTGATGCTCAGGATACAGTTGTTCTTGTCCTGCGGACGATTCAACAGGGTCCGCAACTCCAGGCCCTCCACGTTCTCCTGGAGCTGGTCCATTTCCGACTCCACATCGGAAAGATACTGCGCCTGGGCGTCCGCAGGCTCCGCCTCCGCCAGCTCGATCAGAACCCGTACGTCCTCCAGCGCCTTCTCCGACGCCTTCAACGGATCCAGTCGCTTCTTGATGCCGCTGGATTCCTCAATGACCTTTTGCGCCTGCTCGCGGCTGTTCCAGAAACTCTCGCGGGCCATCTCCGCTTCGAGCTCCGCCAGGCGTTTGCTCAGTTTAGGTACGTCAAAGAAACCTCCGCAACTGGGCGAGCTTGGCTTCCGTGGCAGTCAACTGGGCCTGAACTTGATCAAACATGGCCCGACAACCTAACGCGTTCCCTCCCCCCAGGGCAAGCGCATGACTCCTTGGCCAAAAGCTCAACCTGATATGAGCCAGTACGGATTATTGGGACACCTGTCCCAATAATCCGTCAAAGCCTTGTCCGGCCTTTTGCATATCTCAGACGGATGAGTGGCAGTACCAGGAGGGCGGCACAGGTCCAGCCGAAGACGTCGCCATGCCGGGTGTAGAAGGTCAGCTCCCGGTCTGGAGGCGGGATTTCCACGGAGGCTGTCAGGAATCCCGGGCCGTAGATGTCGCCAGATTCGCGTCCAATCCACTCGCGCAGCCGGCCGAAGCCGTCGATCCAGCAGGTGAGTCCGTTGTTGGTGGCCCGCACGAGAGGGATGCCGTTTTCGACCGCCCGGAAGACCCCGGCAGCAGCATGCTGCCATTGCGCGGATCCCTCGCCAAACCAGCCGTTGTTCGTGAGGTTGATAAACAACTGCAGGCCGGAATGGACGTGCTGCCTCGCGCCGTGGGCAAAGACATCCTCAAAACAAATCAAGACGGAGGCGGCAACATCGGGGTCTTTCAGCCGGAAGGTCACCGGCCCCCTGCCGGGCGTGAAACCGCCTTCGATCGGGGTCAGTTTGCGCAGGAAGGGAAGCCAATCTGAGAGAGGAACATATTCCCCAAAGATAACCAGCCGCTGCTTGTGGTAGATGGCGTCAAGTGCGCCTTCCGGGTTAAGCAAAAAGGCCGCGTTAAAGACATCGTAGTCGGCGCTGTCTGCGTTGGAAGGATGCGGGGCGACGTCCTCGGAACTAAAGATCATCCAGGCGCCGTGCAGGCTGATCATGCTGCTGATAGCCTGATACCGTTCGCGGGTGGCGCGGGCGAAGGCGGATTCCGGCCAGATGAGCAAGTCGGGCCCGGTGGCCAGTGCCAGTTCCGAAAGGCGCATCACATCGTTGAAACGCTCGGCGTCCGCTGCTTCATCCCAGATCAATTCCTGGGGAATGCTGGGCTGCACCATGGCCACTTTCAGGGTGGTCGGAGGCACGCCGGGTTGTCGGGTCAGACGCACCATGCCCATGCAGCCGATGATCACCACGACAAGGAGGGGGAACCGGAGGTCGCCCATCCAGCCCCAGCGGGCAGTGGGTTGGCGGGTGATGCGGAGCAGCGCCATGCCAAGGGATACCGCTGTCCACACGAGGAGGAACGAGACTCCATATACTCCGGTGAACGAGGCGATCTGAATCACTGGAGTCATGGAGTATTGGGAGGTGCCGAGCATGTTCCAGGGGAAGCCGGACAGGAAATGGCTTTGGATGATCTCGAGTCCGGCCCAGTTCGCGGCGCAGAGCAGCGGCCAGAGGATGCGGCGGATCAACGGGAGATTGAGTAGACCGTCGGCGTGCTCAAGCCAGCCGCCGGGTGTGGAGTCGGGCCGGCGAGTTCCTATCAGTGCCAGCGAGAGCATGACCCAGAGTCCCTGATAGAGTGCCACGTAAGCGCTTAGGGCGAGCCAGGCGGCCACATTGCCACCCGGAAAGGGGATGGCCAGCAACCAGCCGAGCCCGACCAGTTGCTGGACGAAACCGCCGAGGTAACCAATGCGGAATGCAGCAGCAGGGGGGCGTCCGAGTGCGGCAAAGAGCAATCCTGCAGGGGCGATCCAAGCCAGGCCGGCCAGGCCGGGTTGAGGAAAGCTGAGCGCGATGGCCAAGCCGCTGAGGGTAGCCATGAGCCAGCGCAGTTGATTTTCACCCGGTCGAAGCACCCGCGGCGAATAACCGGAATTCGTTGCGCTCACAATCTAAAAGGGCACGCTTGCGAGTGGTGCAGGTTTGGTTTTGGCTGTTGGCATGCGACGGCGGAGGATTTTTTGGCAGGCGGGATCGTGGCTTTGGATTGGTGTGGGTGTGCTGCTGGCTGCTGAGGATGGCCGCCCGGTGGATGGAACGGACTGGGTGACCGGGACGCTGCTGCCCTTGGTGCGGCAGCACGAGGTGCCTGCCATGGGTGCAGCCATCGTCACGGGTTCAGGATTGCAGGCCGTGGGGGTGGCAGGAGTGCGCAAGTGGGGTGAGATCGAGCCGGTTCGTCTAGGCGATGTCTGGCACTTGGGATCGGAGACGAAGGCCATGACTGCAACCCTGGCTGCGCTGGCAGTGGAGGAGGGGAAGCTCCGCTGGGATTCTCGGGTGGAGGAAGTGTTTCCGCACTTGGCGGGTGATCTTGATCCGGACGCACGCACGATCACGCTGGAGCAGCTGTTGTCGCACCGGGCTGGACTGGTTCCGAATTTGCCGTGGGGTCTGATCCTTCGGTCCGGGATCCATCTGCGATCACAGCGTCGTGAGGTTGTGATGCGGGCTCTCGCCTCACCCCCCAGACATGAACCCGGCGCATATTATGAATACTCCAACACCGGTTACGTGGTGGTCGGTGCTATGCTGGAAGAGACCTGGGACTCGGATTGGGAGCAGTTGGTTCATGAGCGCGTGTTCCATCCGCTGGGTATGTCCGCGGTGGGACAGGGAGGAGTGGGGACACCTGGGCAACTGGACCAGCCCTGGGGGCACACCGCGGTGGGCAAGCCCGTGGAAGCCAATGGCCCGGACGTGGACAATCCGCCTGTGCTTGGTCCGGCCGGGCGTGTGCATGCTTCGCTGGAGGCATGGGGCAAGTTCATCGCCGACCAGTTGCGGGGGGCTGAGGGGAAGCCGGGGCTGCTTAAGCCTGAGAGTTATGCACGTTTGCGTCAGAAGCCGGAGAGCGGGGATTACGCCTTGGGCTGGCTGGTGGTGGAACGAGGATGGGGAGGTGGGGAGGTGCTCACTCACACGGGATGCAACACGATGAACTTCGCCGTTGCGTGGCTGGCTCCCAAGCGGGACTTTGCGGTTCTCGTGGTGTGCAACCAGGGAGATGCGGTGGCCGAAAAAGCAGCAGATGCCGCGGCAAGTGCGCTGATTCAGGAATGGCAGGCCCGACACAACCTGCAGGTTGGAGGGTCGGGTAAGCCGGACTGACCCTGCGTATGGGAGCGGCAGCCCGCCTTCCCCTGGCACGGATCAGCTTGACGTGAAATGTGGCTGTCGCACTCTCGGTGGATCGTTATGGCCATTCACCCGCTTGCAGGAAAACCCGTCCCCGAGGAACTGTTGATCGACGTCAGCCAGTTGGAGCGTGATTACTTCGAACGCCAGCCGGATCTGTCAGAGCCGGCCCAGCGCGTGAGCTTCGGAACCAGCGGGCATAGAGGCACGTCATCGAATTCGATTTTCACCGAGGCTCACATTCTGGCGATTACCCAGGCCATCTGTGAGTATCGTCAGGGCAGGGGTATTAGCGGTCCCTTGTTCGTGGGCAAGGATTCGCACGCGTTGTCCGAGGTGGCCCAGCGGACTGCCGTGGAGGTCCTCGCTGCTAACGGGGTCGAAACCGTGTTGCAGGAGGGTGGCGGGTTTACCCCGACCCCGGCGATTTCCCGGGCGATTCTGGTGCACAACGCGACCGGAGCGGCAGCGCAGGCAGACGGCATCGTGATTACGCCGTCGCACAATCCACCGGCGGATGGCGGGTTCAAATACAACCCCCCGAACGGTGGTCCCGCGGACTCCGATATCACGGGCTGGGTGCAGGATCGGGCCAACGAGCTGTTGAAAGGCGGTAATTCCGGCGTGAAACGCATGACCTACGAGTCGGCGCTGAAGGCCGCGAACGTTCATCAGCGCGACTTTCTGCTGCCTTATGTCGAGGAGCTGAAGGAAGTCATCGACATGGAGGCTATCCGTGCAGCTCGGGTGCGCATCGGGATTGATCCCCTCGGTGGGGCGGCAATCGGCTATTGGGAACCGATACAGCGAATTTATGGTCTGGATATTACTGTCGTGAACCAGGCGGTGGATCCCACCTTCCGGTTCATGACCTTGGATCACGACGGCAAAGTGCGCATGGATTGTTCCAGCCCCTATGCCATGGCCAGCCTGATTGGGCTGAAGGACGACTTTCAAGTGGCCTTCGGGAATGACCCGGACTCCGATCGGCACGGCATTGTGACACCGGCCGGGTTGATGAACCCGAACCACTATCTGGCCGTGGTGGCGAATTACCTGGTGCAGAACCGGCCGCAGTGGCCGGCAACTGCCGCGATTGGGAAAACGGTGGTCAGCAGCAGCCTGATCGACCGGGTGGTGGCGAGTCTGGGCAGGAAGCTGATGGAGGTGCCGGTCGGGTTCAAGTATTTCGCCCCGGGTCTCTTTGATGGCACGATTTGCTTTGGAGGTGAGGAAAGTGCCGGAGCCAGTTTCCTGCGTCGGAATGGTCGGCCGTGGTCCACGGACAAGGACGGCCTGATCATGGGCTTGCTGGCCGCCGAGATTACGGCCGTGACCGGGCGGGATCCCTCGCAGCATTACCGTGAGTTGACCGGGCGATTTGGCGACCCGGTCTATACCCGGATTGATGCCCCGGCTACGCTGGAGCAGAAGGCGGCCTTCAAGAAGCTCAGCGCGGACTCAGTCAAGGCAACCTCGCTGGCCGGTGAGCCGATCCAGTCCAAGCTGACCCATGCGCCAGGAAACAACCAGGCGATCGGCGGGCTCAAGGTGGTGACAGAGAATGGGTGGTTTGCCGCCCGTCCTTCCGGCACGGAGAACCTCTACAAGCTCTACGCCGAAAGCTTTAAGGGACGGGACCATCTCAACCAGTTGGTTGAGGAGGCCCGGGGAGTCGTCAGCGCCGCGCTCGGGTAGGCATGGTGGTAGTCCCGGCAGGCACCGGGCCGTTGAAAGCGGGCTCCAACTCGGGTTCTCCGCTCTGGGACCGCCCGTTTGATGGAAGCGAGCGCACGCCTCTGGCCTGCTGTTAGGCTCGCATTCCAGGTCTTTCAGTGAATCCGCAGCGACCCGGGCACGTACGGATTATTGGGACACCTGTCCCAATAATCCGTACGGCATTATCTCGCTTGGCTATTGGATGGCGGCTGTGGTTCGTTTCATTTTTGAAGCGTGGAGAGGTTGGGATAGTCGGGACGACGCGGTTCCTTGCCTTCTAGAGTTGACCTCCGGTGGGGTAGCCGTTAACAGGGTGCACCCTGTTTGACGGGGGGGTGCTTCATCCGTTTGCGACTGTCTTATGAACAAGCAAGAACTCTGGAATCGATTTCAAAAACACTACTGTTCCGTGCCGGAACTGGGGCTTTCACTGGACATTTCCCGGATGGGGTTTGGGGAGGATTTTCTGGCCCGGATGGAGCCCCTGATGGCGAAGGCCTATGAGGCCATGGATGAGCTGGAGAAGGGGGCGGTGGCGAATCCGGACGAGGGCCGGATGGTGGGGCATTATTGGCTGCGCGCTCCTGAGCTGGCTCCGGATGAGGAGATCCGTAAGGGCATCGCCGAGGGTGTGGTTCGAGTAAAGCAGTTTGCCGCGGAGGTGCATGGTGGTGTGGTGAAGCCGCCCGGCGCGGAGAAGTTCACTGCGGTTCTTTCGATCGGCATCGGCGGATCGGCCCTGGGGCCCATGCTGGTGGCCGATGCTCTGGGACATCCGGCGCAGGACAAGCTTCCGGTGTATTTTGTCGACAACACCGACCCTGATGGCATTGAGCGCGTGTTGTCCCAGCTCGAGGGCAAGCTTGGGGAGACCCTTTGCATTGTGACGAGCAAGAGCGGTGGGACCCCGGAGACCCGGAACGGGATGCTGGAGGTGGCGGCGGCGTATCGGAAGGCCGGGCTCGAATTCGCCAAGCACGCGGTGGCCATCACCATGCCGGGGTCAAAGATGGACCAGCTCGCACGGGGCGAGGGCTGGATTGCGGGGTTTGAGATGTTCGACTGGGTGGGTGGACGCACGAGTGAGACTTCGGCGGTGGGGCTGTTGCCGGCTGCGCTGCAGGGGCTGGATTTGGATGCCCTGCTTGCCGGTGCGGCGGCGTGTGATGCAGTGACCCGTCAGCACCAGACCTCGGCTAACCCGGCGGCATTGCTGGCGTTGATGTGGTATCAGGCCACGGACGGCAAGGGTTCCAAGGACATGGTGGTGTTGCCCTACAAGGACCGGTTGCTGCTGTTCAGCCGTTATCTCCAGCAGTTGATCATGGAGAGCCTGGGCAAGCGGCTGGACCTGAAGGGGGAGCGGGTGGACCAGGGGATCTCCGTTTACGGCAACAAGGGTTCCACCGACCAGCACGCGTATGTGCAGCAGCTGCGCGATGGAGTGCACAACTTCTTTGTGGTTTTCCTGCGTGTCCTTGAATCCGGCGGCGCTGGTTTGGAGGTCGAGCCCGGCGTGACCAGCGGTGATTATCTCCATGGTTTTCTGCTGGGGACCCGCACGGCACTGTATGAGAACGATCGTGAATCGGTGACCATCACGGTGCCGCGCGTGGATGCCCGGGTCCTGGGAGCCTTGATCGCCTTGTTTGAGCGGGCGGTGGGATTGTATGCCTCGTTAATCGGCATCAACGCCTATCACCAACCCGGGGTGGAGGCGGGCAAGAAGGCGGCTGCAGCCGTGCTTGGTTTGCAGGCGAAGGTGGTGGCGGCCCTGACGGGAACGCCTCAGTCAGCGGAGCAGGTGGCAGCTGTGGCCGGAGCGGGAGACGACGTGGAGGCGGTGTTCCTTCTCCTTGAGCATCTGGCAGCCAACGGTCGGGTTCAACAGACGGGTGGTCCGGGGCCTGCCACGCAATTCAGCCGCTGATCTCCGCTGCAGAACCTGGAACTCCATCTATGCTCTCCGGCATTCGTTCAATTCACTTTTCCGGGATTTGCGGCACTGCGATGGCTTCAGTGGCGGTCGCACTGAAGGAGCGCGGCCTGCAGGTCACCGGATCTGACGAGCACGCTTACCCTCCGATGTCCACGTTCCTGCAGGAGCGTGGCGTGGAAGTCATGAGCGGGTATGCAGAAGCGAATCTGGATCACCGTCCGGATCTGGTGGTGATAGGCAACGCGTTGTCGCGCGGAAACGCTGAGGTGGAGTTTGTGCTTGATCGCAAGCTTCGCTACGCGTCGCTGGCTGAGGTGTTGCGGGAGTTCTTTCTGCGGGGCAAGCGATGTCTGGTGGTGACGGGCACGCATGGGAAAACGACGACAGCATCGCTGCTGGCCTGGGTGCTGGAGCACAACGGCCTGAACCCCGGTTACCTGATTGGTGGTGTGCCACTCAACTTCAATCAGGGCTGCCGCCTGACGGACAGTGAATGGTTTGTGTTGGAGGGGGACGAATACGACACGGCCTTTTTCGACAAGCGCAGCAAGTTTGTTCATTACCTGCCTGAGATGGCTATCGTGAACAACCTGGAGTTTGATCACGCGGACATCTTTGACGATCTGCGTGCGGTGCAGCGGACATTCGGGCATTTCATCCGGTTGGTACCGCGGGCCGGCGCCCTCTTTGTCAACGGGGATGAAGCCAACCTCGCGGAACCGCTGAAATCGGCATTTTGCCCGCTGGTTCGGTTTGGGCTGGGGGAGGGGAACGATCTTCGTGCCATCCCGGTTTCGGAAGCAGCGGATGCCAATGTGTTCCGGGTCGGGGAGACGGAGTTTCGCCTCGGTTTGGCGGGTGAATTCAATCTGCGAAACGCCCTCGGGGTTATCGGGATCGCGCGTCGATGCGGCCTGAGCGATGCCCGGATCCAATCGGCGTTCGATACGTTTCAAGGCATACGGCGTCGGCTCGAAGTCCGTGGTGAAGCGGGTGGTATCACCGTGGTGGATGACTTTGCGCATCATCCGACGGCGATTCGCGAGACGATTCGAGCTTTGCGGGTGCGGTATGCGGGGCGCCGGCTCTGGGTGCTATTTGAACCCCGCTCCAATACCACCCGGCGCCGGGTGTTTCAGGAGTCGCTGGCCGAGACGCTCAGCGGCGCGGATTGCGTTGTCGTGGCCCAGGTGGCCCGGCTGGGTTTGCTGAAGGAGGACGAACGGCTGGACCCTGAGAAGCTGATGCGCGACATCAAGGCCTGCGGGCGTCATGCGGCGTATCTGCCTGACGCACCCAGTATCGTGGAGCATGTCGTGGCGGAGGCGCGGACTGGTGATGTTGTTTGTGTGTTCAGCAACGGCGGGTTCGGCGGGATCCACGGATTGCTGCTGGAGGCGCTGGGCGCTGGGCGGGAAGCGCAAAGCGCAGAGGGGTAAGGGCGAAGCGCTGGGCGGTAAGGGGTAAGCGCGAAGCGAAGAGAGCTGAGAGCAGAGGGCATAGCGCATAGGGCTGAGGGCTGAGGGCTGAGGGGGACGGTGCAGCAAGAAGGGGGGCGTCGGCGTGACCTGTCTTCTCTCTCCACTCTCCCGTCTGCTGAGCGGGAAGCGCAGAGCGGTGAGGGGGGTGACTATTCCGTTATGGAGGTACTGGCTGCGTCTTGTTCGGCTTTCTCGATGTTGCTGAGGATCTTGTTCTTGATGCCCTGGTAGTCGTCGAGCGTGATGGCTTCGAGGTCCTTGCGGGCTTCGTCGTAGCGGCCGGCGATGTATTTATTGCGGGCGAGGTGGACGTAGATGCCTTGTTTCTGGAGGTCGTCGGCAGCGAGTTTCATGGCGTCCTCCCAGGCCGGGATGGCTCGGGCCGTGATCTTCATGCGGCCCTCCTTCTTTTCTTCTGCGCTGGCGGTGGAGAGAGGCAGCATGCCGTAGAAGCTCATGGCGTATTCGGTAGCGAGGACGAAGTTGGTGGGGTCGAGTTCCATGGCTTTGCGGTAGAGTTCCAGGGATTTCTCGAAGACTTCAGGTTCGGTGATTCCGTAGAATTCCTCGGAGTCGCGCCGGAAGAGGAACACGCACACTGCCAGGTTCTGGTAGTAGACCGATTCCTTGGGGTTCAGCTCAATGGCTTTGGCGTAGTATTCGAAGCATTTTCGGATGGGGCCGCGATGGCCGTAGTAATTTGCGAGATTATTCCAGGCGGCCGGGTTGGAGGGGTCCAGTTCCTTGGCTTTCTCCATGTAGCGGACGGCTTCGTCGTGTTCGCCGATTTCACCGAGAAAGCTGCCGTAAGCCAGGTGGCCCTTGGCGTGGTCCGGGTATTTCTCGAGAAAACGATCGTAGGCCTTCCGCACTGGGCGGAGGTGGTCGAGGATACGCGCCGTTAGGGTGGCGTCGGTGAGTCCGACTCCCTGTTCGCGTTGGGCCTGTTCCTCCTGGATCCATTGGTCAACCTGGTCGAGGGCTTCCTCGTCCATGATCAGCAGCTTGCGGTATTCCTTCTCCACCGGGTCGGTGGGTTCATCCGCCGAGGTTTCAATCGGGGGAGGAGAGGTGGGGGTGAGGGCGGTCTCGGCCGCCCTTGAAAAGGACGACACCAGAAGACCCAGTCCCAGCATGAACAGCACGATCCGCATCGTGGGAAAGTAACAGAGTCCGGGCGGCGCGCAAGCTGCACGCGGTTGGTGGGTAGTTTGGACGGATCTGACTGATCCGACGGATCGCCCTTTCCGCTTGCCGCTT
>JBMTVN010000067.1:0-15264 GCA_049451415.1 Limisphaerales bacterium
ATAGCCCCGTCCCTGCACCGGTTCCTCCCATTCATGTAAGGCTGCGTTCATGCGGCCTATTCCAACACCACGATACCCGGCTCCGCCATAAACTCCCTGGCATGCAAATTCCCGATCGCATTGTAGAACGGTTCATCACTCCAAAACACGAACCCGGCTAGTTCAGGGAACGCTGTCTCCAGTTTACTGAACACATCACGACAGTCTCGTGGCGGTTCATTCTTCCCCCGTACGCCCAGTTCAGCCCACCAGATAACCTTGCCCAGCCGCTTCTTCCCCACCGCCCATTCATACTCCGAGAACACCAGCCCACTCCCGTAAGCTGACTTGCCAATCACATCCACATAGCCGTCACCCGGGTAGTTTGCCTCAAGGGCACCGTGGTTCTGCGTCGTGTGATACGCCCAAATGATGTTCCTCAAACCCTTCGTATTTTGCAGGTAGTCATGCACCAGCCGATAAAGCGGTATTACCGCCTCGGGGCCGCCCTTGGCATGCCATTTATTCCGGTCATCACTTTCCACGAACGGCGTGTAGACCACCGGAATCCCACGATCCGACAGCCACTTGAAGTTCGCCGCCATCCGGTCCAGCTGCCGATAAAATCCACTCTTCACCGGATTCTCCCCCTCCGCCCAGATCTGTGGGATATCACACGGGTCATTCCATCGCCCCCCCGAAGGATTCGCGAAGAAGCTGAACACACCAACCAGCAGGCCGCGATCCCACAACTTATTGACCGCCGCATTCCACTCCTCATCCGTAAAGGGATCATCGCTGAAATCATAAGTAATGCAGGCATATCTTGGCAGCCTGCCCGAGTGGTCGCGGAGCTTCCTCACCCAATTGCTCGGATGGTCCATGTCCGGATTCTCGTTGTGTACCCACGTCGCCATCTGCCCAAAAAGATAATGCCCCCTCCCAAACCCCTTGAGTTCATCCAATACCCGCATTCTCGCCTGCGCACCACTCTCCCCCATACCCCGTTCCGCACCACGAAGAGACGCCGACAAACCGACCAGAACCACCAGCAGCACTGCAGACAGGGTTTTCACGCCCCGCAGCCTAGAACCACCCACCGACGAAAGTCAAAGAATCAGCCCGGCTCCATCCGCAGCCGCAGGGAAACAACTTGTCGTTACTCAACTGCTGTCTCACTGTTCCCGCATTCTTTCCTATGATCAACTCCCCCCCTAACCGCTGTTCCTTACGCCAAACAATCGCTCTCGTCGCAATCCTTATGTCTACATCCCCCGAACCAAGCCAGGCCGCCGATCGCTTCACTGTCACCTTGGATGCTCCCACCAACGGAAAAGTCACTCTGGAACCACCGCTGCCCGCAGACGGATTCTACGACGCTGGAACAGTCGTCACGGTCACCGCAATCCCCAACCCGGGTTACACAGTCGATTCCTGCTATTACTCCGTGCCCGGACGCTGGGGCGCCATGTATCACGAGGGAATGCTGCCGAATTTCCAGGTCACCATCGACCAGGCCAAACACATCGGCGCCTCCTTCATCGAGTCTTCGGAAGTGGACCACATCGATGTCATTCACGATGTGGTCTACGCCAAGCCCGGCGTCAAACCCCTCAAATACGACGTGTTCAAACCAGAAGGCGCGAAGCAGCTCCCCATCATCGTCATCATCCATGGAGGAGGCTGGGTCACCAATGACGAGGACGTCATGAGGGGGCTCGCACGGGAATTGACCCGGGGAGGACGGTTCGTGGCTTGCAGCGTGGACTACCGATGGGGCGGACGGGCCGATGGGGACGCCAAGCCCAACACCATGGCCAACCTGATTGAGGACGTCTATGGTGCAGTCGCCCACATCATGGAGCATGCGGCGGAATACGGCGGCGATCCCTCCCGAATCGGACTGACCGGGGACAGCGCAGGCGGTCACCTCTCCGCGTCCTGTTCGCTGATGGTCAACCGCATCGGGGACGGTGGATTTGGACAAACCGCTGGCGTATTCGAGTTCAAACCCAGCTACATTCCCAAAAGCAAGACCCTGGATGAGTTAAGGATCGAAATGCTCTCAGCCATCCAAGCCGCAGCCCCCAGCTATGGCGTCTTCGGCGGCCCGTTCCTGAACCACTACTCGGATGACCCGGCCGCAAATGATAGCTGGCGAGATGCCATCTCACCCATCCTGAACATCCCCAATGCGCAGGATCGTGCCATCCCCCAATTCCTCACGCGCGGCACCAAGGACCCTCTGATCACTGACCAGATGGTCAGTGAATTCATGCACAAGCTCGTGGAAGCCGGCCAACGCGTAGAATACATCCAGGTCGGAGGAGCCAATCACGCGTTCTTCGACTGGAAACCCGACCAACGCACCAAGGAGACGTTCAGGCAATACGGGGTCTACTACGCGGCCTCGATGCGCGCCTTCTTCGAGTCCATCCTGCACTGAACTCCGCTCCCTGCCCCCAAACCGGCGCCAGAAACAAATCAGGCGCACCGGCAACCCGGTGCGCCTCGCAATCTAACAGTCGAGGAGCCTAGGCTCCCCGTGCCTCATTGAACCACTCCCGGGCCAGCCTGCGCGCCTCACCGGCATCCACCTTGGCCTCATCCACCCGCTTTAACAGCGCCCGCTGCGCTGCATAGTCCGTGTTCGCGACCCCGGCCTTCCCCTGAAGCATGCGCCAGGACTTCCGTCGCTCAATGCCGAACAGAACCAGCTGCCGGGACACGGCGTAAGTCAGCTTCTTGCCGTTCAGCTCAGCCTCAATATAGGCGCCAAAATCCGGAACATAACTGCGGTGAGCCGGATCAAACACGCGCCGATGCACCAGGTCATCCTGGGTGATCAACAACAACATGTCCTCGTACCGGGTCAAACCCTCCACGTTGCCATCCTTGATTAGCCGGAGGTGCCGACGGAATCGGCCCTCGGTTGCAGCCCAGTGCGCCACAGTGTAGGAACTTTCAAGACCTGTTTCCTTGTCCTTTGTAGTCCACCAATCCCGCTCCGGCGTGGGATTACCCTTGAGGTCAAAAGCCTCGGCCGCGACCTCACCACGGCGGGGATCAAAGACAAACTCCGGCATGGCCCGGCTGTCGCGCACCAGCTTCGCCTGGTCAGCTGACATGTTGTCGCCCACCCCATGCTCCGGCTGACAGGTGGTGAAGCACTGGTAAAATGCTGTCCCCCGGTATTCCAAACCATCCAGCATCGACTTGTAGAGCCGCGCCGCGTTTGCCATCGACACCTGAGCGATATAGGGAGAACCGTGACCACTCGTGAACGCCTCGGCCACGTTCTTTTTCTCCGTCAGCTTGCCTTGGGAGGCATCACCGAACTGGTTCATGTCGTAACCACCCAGCATCGTCGAGGAATCGGAGTTCTGCCCGCCGGTGTTGGAATAGACCTGGGTGTCCAACATCAGGATCTTAACGTTCGGCCGGTTCTGCAGCACCACCTTCGAAACGTTCTGGAAACCAATGTCGCCAAGAGCCCCATCACCACCCACCACCCAGACTTTCGGCAATTCCCGGATCTCCTGCTCGGTCATCAGGGTGTCGTCCAAGTGCGTCAGCACAAAGTAATCCTTCTCCGAGACCCCGCCCGATTCAGCGTTCAAAACCACATCAGCCAGCCGCTCCGGAGCCACAGAACGCTGGGCGTGATCCATGATCACAGACTCAGCCATCAGCCACGAAATGGTGGCCCCGTCCTGGAACAAGGAGTTCATCCACGGATAGGGATGCGGGTTCGAAGGCGGCGTCGAGCCATACACGGTATTACAACCCGTACTGGCGCCCATCATCATCACCGACATGCCATCAGCCCGTCGGCCATCCACAGCCTGCAAGTTGCGGTGGTCGAAGGCATCCCGCCTCAGCCCATCCACCAGGCGTTGGACAATCGCTTCATTGGTGATGGGGCCATGCTGGGTTTCGTGCGCCCGGATGCGGGACATAGTATCCTCGTCGGATTCACCGCCAAGGCGCCACAGAACATGCCCAACCGCTTTCCGGAGAACCCCGAAAGCCTCCGGATTCCTCTGCTGGAGCGCTTCGAGCATCGCCAACCCCTGCTCCTCCAACTGCTGCGCCTTGGCCATCAACCGGTCCGCCTTGCGGTGATACATCGGCCGCATGTAAGCCTCAGTAATCGAGGCACACGCACGCAATACGCTCTTCTCTCCACAACCCGCACAAGCCCCGTCGCCCGATACCAGGGCCTCGTAATTGCGGCGAACCATCAGGTGGTTGCGCAAGGCCGCCTCACGGGAGGTCTCAGGGGAATCGTCCTGATACAAACCGAGATACTTCTGCGGCGTCTCAGGCAATAGCCGCGAAAAAATCTGCGCAGTGGTTAATTGAGCATTGAGGTCCTCGGTCTCCTGTACCATGCGCAGTGCATCGTGATCACCGCACACCTGAACGCATTCACCACAACCCTTGCAGAGATCTGATACAAAAATGGAAAACAACCCGCCGTTGCCAGCCTGCTTCTGCTCAGGCGAACGGAAGATGGCAGGCACGTTGTTGTAGGCCAACGGAAGCTGGTCCAGAATCCCCAGAAACTCGCCCTTCGATTGCTCGGTCACGGTCGTCAAAGTCTCGACTTCCGACCGCACAATATCCTTAAAGGGCAACTTCTCCCGCTTCTGCACAACCTCCTTCATGCGGACACGGGCACGCTCCTCAACGCCCTGAAGTTCCTTGAGAAAGCGTCCACGCTCAGCACTTTCAGAAACGTAGTGGATCACCGCCGTCTTGAGGACCGTCCCCACCTCCTGAGCAGTGTTCGGGAGGGCCGTGTCCGGACAAGCCGCAATACAGGCCATGCATTGCGTGCAGTTCTCGGCGATATAAACCGGGGTCTCACGCCGGGCCACATACTTGGATTGCGTAGCACCGGTGCCGGCAGCCATCACGCTAACGGAAGCCAGGGCTCCGGCAGGTTGGTGATAACCAAGTCCCGAACGGAATTCGCCATCAAACTTGCCCAAGGAAAGCAACGGCAGACGCACTCCCTGCCCCACCGGGGCCGGCATCGGCTTCTCACGGGTGATGACACACCCCGCCGTGGGGATGTAATCCTGGTCACCCAACGGAAGCTGAGGTGGCAGTCGCATGCTCGAGCGGTCAGCAGCGTCCGATTCGCCGTAGACGATCTCCTGCACACGACTAAATCCAGCAGTCATGACCTTCATGTTCGAGTCGACAACCGCGTCGCCAAACCGGCCAAACTTCTTCTTATACTGCTTGTGCACCACCAGCTGGAATTGTTCCTCGGTGATGTCATAGTCTTTCAGGAAAGTGCTCACCCGGAAAAAAGCCCCAAGAAAGCTGTTGCCCTGCATGCGAAGCTGCAGGTCTGGCCGCGTGGTCGAGGAACGCGCAATATCAAACCCCGGCAGGATGAACACTTTGATGTGATGCTCCTGAAGGAACTTCCGGTGACGTGCCGGAATCCGCTGCCACGCTGTAGCTGGATCCTCGTCAGATTCCCAGACCAGACATCCGCCGCGCTTTAAACCCTCAAGTGGATTGGTGTGTGTGAAGGCTTTGGGATCACAGCACAACACCACGTCCACATGGTTCAACTCGCAGTTCACCCGAATGCGCTCAGGCGCCACCGTCAGATAGTAGTTGGTCGGCGCCCCCTTCTTCTCCGAACCATACTTCGGGTTCGCCATGATGTGGAGAGTGCGCGCCCCAGCCTCCCGCTCGGAAACAAATTGTCCCAAGTCGCCCAGGATGGAACCGAGATTCTTGCCAGTGGTAATCATCCCCCACCCGCCAATGGAATGGAACCGGACAGCAATCGCGCCCTCCGGAAGCAGCGAAGGGGTGTCATGGCTGATCACCGCATACGGGTGGTCCACTCCCAACACAAAGAACGTCTCCCCATCCGCTGCACTCCTGCCATCTTTGCGCTTCCCTTGGCCCGTAGCATATTCGAATGCGCCCAACACATGCTCCGGACGAAAGTCACGCGATCCCATCCCGTAGACCCCGCGGAAGATCCGGGGCGTTTCCTCTGCCTTTAACGCCGGCATGGGCGATGGATGAAGTGACGCCTCCACCGCCTTCTCCAGTGCGGTACGAATGTCTCGTGCCAAAGGGTTGTCCCCGGCCAAGCCCTCGTCGGTCCGCTCAAGAATGATAACCCGCTTCTTCCCGCGCAGCGCTTCAACCACCGCCTTCTCAGGGAAAGGCCGAATCACGTTGATGTGGAGCGAACCAACCTTGGCGTTCCGCTGGTCCCGCAGATAATCGCAACCCGCCTCAATGTTTTCTGCCGCGCAACCAAGCGACACAAAAACGGTGTCCGCATCGTCGCAACGATAAGGAGTCACCAGCCCGTAGTGACGGCCGGTGAGCTTGCCAAATTCTGCATACGCCTGCTCAAGAAAGCCGAGAATGGGCTCGTTGAAGTTGTTCCTGCGCGCCACAATGCCGTTCATGTGGTGCTCCTGGTTCTGCACCGGGCCCAGGAGCACGGGACTGCGCAGGTCGATCATCCGCGGCACCCGACGCCGCTTCTCCCCAAACAATTCCTTCTGCGCCCCCGTAGGACACTCAATCTCGTCGTCCGGAGCACCCAGGAACTGACGGAGCAGCTCGGATTCCGGTGCAAGATAGGTGCGCTCGGAGTGGGTCGTGAGCATCCCGTCCTGAATGTTCATCCCGGGATTGAGGGAGAGCTCGTTCACCTTGCGCAGGATGATCCCCTGGTCGGCGGCCTGCTGCGCATCCCTTCCAATCAAGATGGTCCAGCCAGTGTCGAGAGCCGCATAGAAATCGTCGTGGCCGCAATGCACGTTGAGCGCATGCTTCGTCAACGCCCGAGCGCCAACTTCCAGCACCATGGTACAAAGCTTTCCAGGAGCGTGATAATACTGCTCCATGGCATAGACGATGCCCTGCCCGGAGGTAAAATTAACGGTCCGCCGCCCGGTAACCGCGAAGGCAGTCGCCCCACCCTGGGCCGCATGCTCACCCTCAGTCTCAATCGCCACTTTGCTGGCCCCAAAGACATTCAACTCACCCTGTGCGTAAGACTGTTGATACAACTCGCCACCTTCGGTCGATGGCGTGATGGGATAGAAGACCCCACCCTCGGTAATTCGCGCCTCCACCCACTGTGCAACCAGCTGGTTGCCATTGCAGGTCACCGGCATCCCAGGGAACGGAACCCCATTGCCCCCCGCCCCGGCCGCAGCTGAAGCGCTGTCAGTATTCTTAACGGATTCAAGAGAACTCATGGTTGATTTAACTGGTAATTATCCTAATCGGAGCACTCTGTCGAGGTCGGGATTCACGGCAGAGTCCAGCTCGCGGCACCAAATGCACGGTCAGACGGGGGTTGAAGAATGAATGGAATGACCGCCGGAAAGCCCAACTCGGGAATCTTGAAGAGACAAACCCGAACGCCCCACACCACCACGCCGTAAGCCGATGCAGCGAATACCCTGCCGTCCTGGTGTAAGGGTGTCGTGCAGTGAATGCCTATGCTGTTGCCAGACGGCGCTTAACGCCCAAGGCGCTCCCCTGTCAATGATCCCTGAACTCATGGGTGACCCGGATCGACCCGCCCTGACCTTCCTCCAGAACAAAGCGCAACTCCGCGCTGTCAGAATACCAATCCTGTTGCCACTCTAGATCGACTACCCCTGCTATCTCGCCCGTCCGGACAGACCGGCCATCGGCCACCAGGCTCACGGTGCCGTCGCCATCCATATCGCCCGAGATCCAAACCCGCAGGTGATGAACATTGCCTTGCCCCGGGCGTTTGTGGACCACCACACTTTGAGTCGGGGATCCCTGCGTCAAGCGCACATCCATCCCTCTTCTCACCCCAAAACGCTGAAGAAGAAAGACAGTCACAATCACGAGGATGAAGCTCAACAGGCTGATGCGCTTGCGCCAAACATGCCTCCCCCGACGGGACTCAATGGAAACAGAAAATGCAAAGATCATGATTATGAAAGAATGCCGCTAACAACCCGGCCGTGAACATCCGTCAGCCGGTACTGGCGCCCCTGGTATCGGTAAGTGAGTCTCGTATGGTCAATCCCGCAAAGGTGCAACAGGGTCGCCTGCATGTCATGCACGTGAACCGGATTCTCGGTGATGTTCCAGCCGAACTCGTCCGTTGCACCATAGACCGTCCCGGCCTTGATCCCCGCCCCGGCCAGCCACCAGCTATACGCTCTCCCAAAGTGATCCCGACCATTGGGCTTGTCAGGATCACTACCCTGGCCAAATGGCGTCCGTCCGAACTCACTCGCCCACACGACCAAGGTGTCGTCCAGTAAACCCCGGTCCTGCAAGTCTCGCACCAGGGCTGCCGAGGGAGCGTCCGTATCCCGGCACTGGTTCTCCAATTGAGTGTAGAGATTGGAATGCTGATCCCAGCCCGCGTGCATCAACTGCACAAAGCGCGTCCCGCGCTCCAGTAGGCGTCGGGCAATCAAACAGTTGCTGGCATAGGTCCCCTGCTTTCTTACATCCTGACCGTAGCGCTCCAAAGTCGCATCCGGTTCATCCGAAAGATCCAGCAACCCGGGAACGCTGGTCTGCATCCGATAAGCCATCTCGTATTGCGCGATTCTCGCATCAATTTCCGGATCCCCATAGTCCGCCAGATGCCTCGCGTTCATGCGCAAGAGATCATCCAGCATGGCCCTGCGCGCCTGCTTGCTCACACCCTGTGGATTCGCAAGATACGGCACCAGATCACCCGACCCGCGGAACCGAACCCCCTGAAACCGGCTGGGCAGAAAACCGCTCCCCCAATAGTAGTCGAAAAACAACTGGCCGCAGGTCTTGCCCTCATCGCTCGAGGTCATCACAACAAAAGTCGGCAAGTCATCCCCAATCCGCCCCAGGCCATAAGACAACCACGCACCCATGCTCGGCCGCCCCGGCACCTGGGCTCCCGTCAGCGCAAAGGTCACCCCCGGCGCATGGTTCACCGCCTCGGTGTGCATGCTTCGCACGAGACATAACTCGTCAGCCAGCCCCCCTATGTTGGGGAGCATGCTGCTCAACCTTAAGCCGCTGCCCCCGTAGTCAGCAAAGGGCTTGATCGCCGGAGTGCAAGGCCAGCGCTGATACCCCGACGACATCGTGGAAAGGCGGGTATCACCACGAACCGAATCAGGAATATCCTTCCCCTGCATCTTCGCCAGCATCGGCTTCTCATCGAATAAATCCACGTGGGACGGAGCACCTCCCTGCCAAAGAAGAACCATCCGCTTCGCCCTAGGCGCAAAGTGCGGCAATCCAGATAGCCCCCCGGACTCAGGGGACGCCGCCGCCTCCGATCCCAGCAAGCTGCTCAACGCCGCAAACCCGACCCCGGATGCCGCCGCACCAAAAAACTGCCGGCGCGTCACCCGTGCATGGTTTTGTCTCAAAAGTTCCAGGTTCATCTCAGCTCAGGATTCCATGGCGATCGTGTTCACAGCCTACAGACCAGTCCTCTGTTCATCTACTCGCGCGTCAAAGCCTCATCCAAGTTGAGTATCAACAGGCAAACTGATGTCAAAGCCGCGTGTTCAACCAGCCCCAACGACTCGCTTCGGCTGCTCTCACCCGACGACACCACTGCCAGCGCCCCCGCGCTGTCCTCGCGGTAAATAGTCGCCTGACGTTCGTAAGCCTCCACCAGAAGATCCAGCTCTCCCGACCGCGGACGTCGACATACAACCCGGATGAAGGCCTCCGAAAGCTGCTCGCGCACCGAGGGAAATGTCACCAAACAAGCTTCCGCCAATACCCGCGCCGCCTCCACCCAGGTCGGATCGTTCAAGGTGACCAAAGCATGCAGAGGGGTGCTGGTAACGCTTGCACGCACCCGACACGCCTGCCTCGCTGAAGCGTCGAACATGTTGGCAGGACTGACTGTCCGACGCCAAAACGTATACAAACTGCGCCGATACAGCGCAGGTCCGTGCGAACCGGGATACGTGAAGTCCCGCTCCTTCGTGATCGCCAGAGAATCCCATACTCCCTGCGGTTGATACGGGTAAACCGGGACACCGCCAATCTCCCGCTGTAACAGATCCGCCGCACCCAACGCCCAGTCGCGTAACAACATCGATGGCATCCGGAAACGCGATCCGCGCGCATAGAGCCGGTTCTCGGGATCTTCCTCAAAATGCCATGGCGAAAGACGACTCGATTGACGGTAGGTCGCGCTGGTCACAATCAAGCGTTGCAGGGCCTTCATGTTCCAGCCGCTCTCGCGAAACTCTACCGCCAACCAGTCCAACAGCTCCCGGTGCACAGGGTATTCGCTCTGCACCCCAAAATCTTCCGCTGTCTTGACAATGCCCATCCCAAAGAAGTGCTGCCACATCCGGTTCACCTGCACCCTCGCGGTCAGCGGATGTCCGTCCGAAAACAGCCACTTCGCCAAACCCAGACGGTTTGCCGGCGCATCAGGAGGAAGTGGCGGCAGGAAAGCGGGGGTAGCAAATTCAACCTTCTCCTCCGGACTCAAATACTGACCGCGGTTCAGGATGTGCGTCTCGCGCGGCTTGTCATCGCTCATCACCATGACTTTGGGGACCTGGTCCTTGCGGTACTCCTCCAATTGCCTGCGCAACTGGTCAGCCTGAACCAACAAGGGCATCCGACCACCCAATTCAGGCTTCACCTTTCGCACAAAGTAGTCGCGCAAACCCGCCTCGACTTTACCCCGCTCCTCATCGCTGCGTTCGTTCTCAGCCTTCGATAACAAGCTCTTCAAGTCCTCAGGAAGCCCTTCGACGTCTGCCCCGCGCCCATCCGCCAAAACCCCCTGTCTCCAACCGTAAAAAGCAGCGTCGGTCATTGGACCCGCCTCCTCTTCCGCTGCCTCAATCTGCTCCCGAAATTCTTCAGTCCGTCGCTCGTTCTCCTCCGTCGGCAGTTCTATGTAGGGCGTGTCTATTCTCATCCGTGAAGAGAAATAGGTCGGAACCCCGCGCTCCGGAACCCGGTTAAAGGCATCCATCATCGCATAATAATCCCGCTGCGAAATGGGGTCGTACTTGTGGTCATGACACTGGGCACAGGCCATGGTCAAGCCGAGCCAGGTCGTGGCAGTAGTGTCTACACGATCAAACAACACTACAAACCGCTGTTCCTCTGCAATCGCCCCGCCCTCACCGTTTAACAGATGGTTCCGGTTGAATGCGCTGGCAATCCGCTGGTCCATAGTCGCCTCGGGCATCAGATCCCCCGCGATCTGCCAAATGCTGAACTGGTCAAAAGGCAGGTTCTCATTCAGTGCACGCACAACCCAGTCCCGCCAAATCCATTGCCACGTGTCTCCGTCCTGCTGAAACCCGTTGCTGTCCGCATACCGCGCCGCATCCAACCAGGGCAAAGCCATTCGCTCCCCGTAATGTGGGCTTCCCAGCAACCGGTCCACCAGCCGCTCATACGCTCCCGGATCATTGTCCAACAAGAAGGCCTCCACGTCCTCACGACCCGGAGGCAAACCAGTCAGGTCCACGTGCAAGCGCTTGATCAATGTAGCCCGATCCGCCTCCGGTGCCGGCTGCTGCCCGGCTGCCTCCAGCTGCTTCAGCACCAGAGCATCAATGGGATTCCGCACCCACTCCCCACGCTCCACGACCGGCAACTCGGGTCGCTCGGGAACACTAAACGCCCAATGCTCCTCATAAACAGCACCCTCGCGCACCCACCTCTCCAAGAGCTCCTTCTGCTCCGCCGTCAGCACCCGATTTGAATCCGCCGGAGGCATCAGCTCGGAATCGTCCCCGGCAAAAATCCGCCTCACCAACTCGCTGGCATCCGCGTCGTGGGGCACCAATACTCCCGCGGCCACTGCACCCTCCCGCTCATCCAACCGCAAGTCAGCCTTGCGCTTGTTCGCGTCCTGTCCGTGACAATAAAAGCAGTTCTCGGAAAGCAGAGGTCGTATATCCCGGTTAAACTGGATGTCCTCGCCACCTCCCGCCAAAGCCAGCCTGCAGGACAGCACCCCGAGCACGAAGGCCACTAAAAGGCCCGCGCTGCTTTTCGAGATAGGATGCCTGCCGGTGTTCATCTGGGGAATAAGACGCACGGATTGTGTGGATTGCACCCGGTTATGCAAGCACACGATGGCATTACTGCCCCCACAAGGGTCTTCCAGCCCTCCTCCCTGCCATACTTCAGTTTGACACGACCCCATCAGCAGGACATGAACTGCTCCTGCCAAATACGAAAGCACGCTCGCGATGTTCTCCCTCGCCAATAAAATCTCCATCATCACAGGCGCCGGATCCGGAATCGGCGCCGCGATCGCCGAAGCCTTTGCCTCCCAAGGTGCCAAGGTCTACCTCGCCGACTGCGACGAGGCGGCGGCTAACGCGACGCAGATCCGTATCCAGCAGGCGAAAGGGAATGCCAAAAGCCTTCGCACAGATATCACCAGCCGGCAGGATTGCCTCCACCTTGTCGATACTGTCCTCCGCGAAAACAACGGTCGCTGTGATGTCCTGGTCAATAATGCAGGCGTCGGACACGTCGGGACTATCCTCACTACCGCCCCCGAGGACCTCAGCCGCCTCTGGAACGTCAATCTCATCGGAGCCTTCCAACTCTGCCAGGCCGTCCTCCCCTCCATGATCCAACAAGGCCAAGGGTCCGTCATCAATATCGGCTCGATCGCGTCCTACACCGGAATGGAAAACCGGCTCGCCTACGTCACCACCAAACACGCCCTGCTCGGCCTGACCCGATCCATCGCCATGGACCTCGGCGCCTCAGGCGTTCGCATCAATTGCATCTGCCCCGGCCGCGTCCAAACCCCGTTCGTCGATGCCCGCCTCAAGGAATACCCCAACCCGGATGACTACCTGAAACAACTCGCCGCCCCGCACTCCCTCAAGCGCATGGCGCAACCCTCGGAAATCGCCGCTGCAGCAGTCTACCTCGCCAGCGATGCTTCAGCCTTCGTCACCGGAAGCGCCATGACCGTCGACGGAGGATATACGGCTGGAAAATAACCGCCGCCCCGATCAGTTCGGTTCCGGAAAATATGCATACGGCTCCTTTAGTGAGCGCCCTCCAACCTCCATCTCCTGCTCTTCAGGGTTGAAGACCACCCACTCGACCAACCCTGGCTCGCACTCAAGCCGAAGCACCGACGCCTCCGCATCGTCCCGGATCACCTGGATTCCGGACGCGTGCGCCGTGGCCTGCAGGTCGTTCTCGTAAGCAGCCTTTGACCCCGGATTGTTGGACTTCGCCCGCGCCCGATAAGGACCATGCGGGTAATAGACCTGGGTGAACACCAGGCGCTGGCCCTTTTCCGGAATTCCCTCCCAATGATACCGCACTTGATTGGGGCAGGCTTCCGCACGTGGATCATCCAACAAACGATCCACCACCTGCAGCCGGCAATCCGCCCGAGGCGCAAACCAAACCAGCAAGTCCGCAGGCGGTGCCAGCATGCTGCGGCTCCCGTTGTCCCCCACCGGCCGATGGATGAATGTGTTGGCCCAGTGCCCCCCCAGCTGCGGCCCCACGTTGTGGGTATTCCAGAGCGGCGCCACCTCCGCCGCAAAACTCTCCTCAAACATCACAATCTCCCGCGTCGCCAAAAAACGCCCCTTCACAAATATAAACTCCCGATGATACGTCACCGGTAGTCCGTCCATGTTCTCCACCCTCAGCCGTGCATAAGTCGCCTGCTCAGTCTCCTTAAAGTAAGTGACGAAAGAACGAATATCCGGCATCTGTCCCGCCCGCCAAAACTCATCAATCCTCAGCTTGTCCTCATGCAACCGGCGCTCCACGGTGCCCGATACATCGCGTATCATCGCCCGGTTCTCCACCGACGCACCCTTGCTGGTGACGATCTGCGTAAAGGGTGCCCCCCAGCGGTTCAGCGCCATGATGCCGCCAGGGTTCGCAGGGAAACTGGTCGGATGCAGCTCCACCAAAGCAAAAAAGCCACCCGCATCCCATCCATCCCGCATCACCAGCTTGTCCGGCCACTCCCTGCCGGTCATAAACCAACTGCAGCAGATGTGCCCGTAGTTCTCCCGCGGATCCGCATGCCCCATCAAACGCCCAGTCAAGGCCTTGTCGGTATGAGGTATCCGGATCGCCTCCACCCGCTCACTCCATTGTGACCCCCGGGAAGGCTCAACCGGCGCAATGGAGTCATCCGCAAACAACCACGCCAAAGCAATCAGCCACGGACTCCCGCCACCCAGCCGGTAACTGCCCTCTCCTTCCTCCCCCGACTGATACCGAAGGTAATTGAACAGCTTGTGCGCACCATATCGATAACGGCCATCACCGGTCTTCGCCGCCAATCTCTCCAACATCGCAATCCGATAATCCGCCGTGCTGTTCCAGCCCCCGTTGGGACCATAGGGGTTCACGGCGCCATCCGGTGAAATCTCCACCAACAACCGGTCCCAGACCCGCTTCATTCCACTGTCCTGGTAAACAAGATCATCCCCGTCCGCCCACTGATCCCCACCACAGGCCAAAATGATCAAAGGCCCCATGCTGTATCCGGTATCGTTCTGCGGCACATCCATCTCCCGCATGAAATCTCCCAGCACCGTGGCGGAGTATCCCGCCCAATGCACCGCCTCCGGAATGTCCGGATACCACCTGGCCGCCATCCCCTTGGCATACGCCTCCGGCATGGACCGGTGACATCCCCCCCGCCATTCCACCGGCTCAGAATCCCACACGTGCAGGTTTCGACAGTAATACAACCACATCTCGCGAAACCACGGGGCATCTACCTCCATTGCCCCACCCTGCACCAAATACTTCCGATACAGCGGAATCAGCGCAGCAGGATGTTCAAACTGCCAAAACCACTTCCTCTCCGATACCTGCCGCTGCATCTCTGCATGAAAGGCCCGCAACATCTCCATACACGCCCCGCCCCAAAACACCTCGCCGGTCTCCACATACTTCACCAATACCGGCATAAATGCACTCGGACCACCCATCCCGCGCTCCGGTTGCCGCGCCAGCGCCCGCAGATCCCTCGTCTCCAGCGCCTTCAGATAACTCGCCCGCGTCACCGCATCCCCTGGCACGGGATAAAATCCACGATTTGTAATATCCGGGACGCCATAGCGATACCGCTCCACATCCACGGAATAGCGTGTCGGCAAACCCTTCAGGTCGACGTCGGCAACCTCCTCACCCATCAACGGCCAAACGCCACAGCAAAGACTAACGCTCAAACACAGGAGAATTTCAGAAGATCTCGCAGCTACTCGTAATTTCATGGGAATACGTCTCTCTAAAACC
>JBMTVN010000068.1:0-15244 GCA_049451415.1 Limisphaerales bacterium
AGATCCGGCCCGCGGCGCACGCCTGAGCTCTGGACGAACCTCTGGGCCGAAACCCCGTGGAGAGGTCGGGGTGTTCTGCGCAGCAGACTGACAGAGGTTCGTGCCGTTAATCCTCGGGCAATTCCTGCCCCTTGGTTTCTGGTGCCCAAAGGAGGGCGATCATTCCAACGATATACACCAAGGCCATTGCAGCAGCCGCGTTTCTGAAACCAATGCTCGTGCTCATTACCCCCATCAGGGCGGGGGTTGGCGCTGCCAGGTAACGCACGGTGTTGTAGCAGAAACCTACTCCGGTGCCGCGTAAACGCGTGGGGAACAGTTCAGGGAAATAGATTGAATAGCCCGCAAACACTCCCAATTGGGCAAATCCCATGAGTGGCAGCATCCAGTAGGCGTCTGTGGGTGTTTTCAGGAACTTGAAGACAAATACCGTTGTAATCAGGCACAGGATAAAGAACCCGAGAAACGCCGCGCGCCGGCTTAGGAACGTTGCCACGAAGGTGAAGGTGAGCATCCCGAGGAAGGCCCCTACGTTTTGCAGCACAAATCCGTTGCTTCTTACGGTGTCCACGATTTCCTGGGGCTGGCCTTCCAACGCCTTGGAGACCAATTCGGGCGAGAAGAAACCAATTCCCCACAATCCAATCATTCCGGATACACCCAGCAGCAAACCTATAATGGCGTGGTGCCGCCAGCGCGGATGCCTGAACATGTCCGCTACCGAGCCCACGCTGTGACCGGCCTCGCCACGTGCTGCCGCCGCCTTCGCGTGCCGCCAAGCTTCCGGCTCCCGCAAGAAGATAATCATGGGAACGACAAGCAGTGCCGGGAGCACACCAACAAAAAACAGTGCTCGCCAGCCTGAGGTGACGAACCCGCCAATCGCGAATTCGCTGCCGGGTTGGATCAAGTGCCCGGCGATCAGGCCGCCCATGATGTTGCCTGCCGCCGATAGCGCCTGCAGTGATCCCAGAGCGAGGGCGCGGAATCCACTCGGAACGCTCTCAGCGACCAGTGTGGTGGCGGCTCCAAACATACCCCCAACGCCTAGACCAACGAGGAAGCGGTAGGCGATAAAGGCGGCCGGCGACATAGCCAAGCCTGAAAGCCCCGTGAACCCCGAATACACGAGCAAAGTCGCGATCATGGTCTTCACGCGCCCCATCCTGTCGCTCATCATGCCGAAGAAAATACCTCCAGTTGCCCAGCCGAGGATCATTGAGGTGGTTGCGTAGCCAGCGAACTCTACCGGATTACCATCGCCTGCCAGTAGCTCTTTGAGCGCTGATTGGCGAGCCAGCGAGAACAGTGCCTGATCCATGCAGTCGAACAGCCACCCGGCTGAAGCGATGAGGACAACCAGCACGTGGTAGGGAGTCACGCCGGCAAAGGCCGACGTCTTAGCGGAGGTTCCAGAATGGGTAGGGTTCATGAGTCGTTAGTCTGGCTCAAGGCCAGATATGGATCCGAGGGGAACACTGGGTGCGGATTGTCCGAGACGACACAAGAGGGTGTCAAGCCCTTGCGATCTGGAGTTGAGAACAGGGCAGCATCTGGCGGCCGCGTTCCAGTGACGTTCTCCCGGTTCTTTCGGCTCGTATCAAGAGTGGCGAAAAGCAGCTGGACAACGGGCGGTTTGCTCAGCCGGACCGAGGTAGTTGACTGCCATACTATGGCCGCTGCTATTTCTTCCTGAACTGGAGAACGTAGTTGTCCTTGAGCAGTGGGATCTCCCGTTCCTTCACAAATCCAGCCGACTCGATCTCCCGCGTGAACACCTCCTGGCCCGCCCTTACATGGTTCAGAATCCACTCGGAGCTCTCTCCCTCCACTCGCTTGAACTCCACCATGATCAATCGTCCTCCCGGCTTGAGCGCGCGGTAAATGGATCGGGTTGTTTCCTCAGGAGACTCAAAATGGTGGTAGGTATCACAAATGAACGCCGCGTCCAGAGTCGCAGGCTCAAGGTTGCAGGAGGTATCCGATGCCAAGACCGTTGTGACGTTCTCCAGGGATCCGTCTTTCGCACTGGTCTCAATGTGCTTCAAGAACGAAGGGACGATATCTACGGCATACACGTGTCCATCCGCACCGACTTCAAGCGCCATGAGTAGAGTCAGCAGTCCTGTTCCAGCCCCGATGTCCGCCACGCGGTTGCCGGGTTTTAGTTGGATCTCGCGGATGATGTCATGGCGTCTGGTGTAGATCTCCCGTCCCTCACTTTCAAACCGCTCGACCCATTGTGCTACATCGATATCGGGCTTTTTATATTCACGGTTTATGCCTGCGGGTATTGCGGTGGTTGTATCTGCTGCCAGGGCCACGGCGGGACCGAGCCAAATGGAGACAGTGAGGATCGCAGTCTGGAAGTAGGGTCTCATGAGCATGAAGCCATGCTTATTCCATCGAGGGAGGAAGTCGAGTGTCGAGCTTGCCATGCTGATCGGCCGGAGTAGTGTCCTCTCATGGACTGGCAGGAATCCGCAGCATTGGCCATCGTATGCTTCACTACTTTGCTGATGGTGCTATCCGTATTGCGTAGCCGTCGCCGGAAGCGTGGGGCAGGGGGGTGTTGTGGCGAGTGTCCGACGATGGCCCCGGGTAAATCGTCGCCGCAGGTTCGGTATCGTGCTGAATCCGTACCTCCATCCAGTACGTCTAGCTAAAGTATCTTTTTCAGGGCAGGGAACGATGTTGTCGCTGTCTCCAAGCCTCATAGAAGATGACCGCGGCAGCACTACTGACGTTCAGCGAGTCCACGGCATTCGCCATGGGAATTGAAACCTGCAGATCACTCGCAGTGAGCGTTTCGGGCGTGATGCCAAAGCCTTCGCTCCCGAAGATAACGCATGCATCGCTCCCGAGCGGACCCTCCGGCAAATTGACATCCTCTGCTGAAGGATGAGCGGCAATCAGGCGGCAACCTTGGGTCCGCAACAACGCCAGTGCGTCCTGAAGCGGCACGTTTTCCACTATTGGCATTCCGAAAACTGTCCCCATGGATGTCCTGATGGACCGGGTCAGGAACGGGCTGCAAGATGTCTCCCCCACGACCAGTGCCTGTACCCCAAAGGCGGATGCATTCCGGACGATCACACCCATGTTCTCGGCGTTGGCGATCCCCTCCAGGGCGCAAAGGAGCCATGGTCGAGGGAGGCTTTCCAGCAAGTTGCCAAGCATGGGGGGGCGGGTGATCCGGCCCACCGCTTTGATGCCGTGGTAACACTCGAATCCGCTGATGGCCTCAATCGTTGGCTTGGATGCCAGAAACACCTGAATCCGGTCATCTCTGCGGTCGAGCAGATCCCGAATGCGCTCCAGCCACTGCGGAGTAATCAGCAGGCTCTCGATGGGATAGGAGCTTCTCAGCAGTTCCTGGATGACCTTGTCTCCCTCCGCCACGAAAAGCGATTCCCGTACAAGGTCCTTTCTTCGTCGTAGCGAGCGATAAGGCCTCAGGTCAGGATGATTAGGATCAATTTCCTCGTGCAGAGACAACGTCGCCATGGGATTCATGCTTGCCGAGGGGAGCAAAAAACGCGAGGCCAGCTTGCGGACGTCCAAATGGATTGATAGCTTCCATACCGCTAGGGGAGCCCCCCCCTTCAGAGTCTGGTCCATCGGTTACGACATGAACACCCCACGGAATTCAAAGCCCGGAGGACGCTCCAGGACTGCCGGAGCTGTCCTCAAGACCGTTGTATCGCGGCAGGGCAACTCCCTCAATGACTACGATCTGGGCGGGTTCTTCGACGAGATGTTCGCAGACGTCGGCAAGCCGCGTCCTCATTATCGCAAGCTCATGAAACGTTTGCGTTCGCTCTCGACGCCCCAGCTCGAAGAGCGCCGCCAGATGGCAGACCAGACCTTTCTCAACCAAGGGGTCACCTTCACAGTCTACAGCGATAACCAGGGGACGGAGCGCATCTTTCCCTTTGATCTGACCCCCAGAATCATTCCCCGGGCAGAATGGCAGAGAATCGAGAGCGGGCTGGTGCAGCGCATCACCGCACTGAACCTGTTCCTGCATGATGTCTACCATCAGCAGAACATCCTGAGGGACGGTGTTATTCCAAGGAGCTATGTTGAGGGCGCGCGTCAGTTCCGGCCTGAGTTCATGGGGTTCAATGTGCCGCGCAATATCTACGTGCACGTCTGTGGAACAGACCTTGTGCGGGACGGAAACGGGAATTACCTCGTGCTGGAGGACAACGCCCGCTGTCCGAGCGGGGTGTCCTACGTCCAAGAGAACCGGTCCACGCTGAAGCGGGTCTTCCCCAACCTGTTTGAAGCCTATGGTGTGCGACCCGTCGAGCATTATGCTGACGAGTTGCTGAGCCTGCTGAAGTACATCGCACCCCATGGTAAACCGCACCCCACAGTGGCCGTTTTGACGCCGGGCATTTACAACAGTGCCTACTTTGAGCATTCGTTTCTCGCCCGGCAGATGGGGGTGGAAATCGTTGAGGGAGCCGACCTGGTTGTGCGTGATGACCACGTTTTCATGCGAACCACGAAGGGTCTCCAGCCTTTGGATGTGATCTACCGCCGCATCGATGACGATTTTCTCGATCCGCAGGTTTTTCGTGCCGATTCAATGCTGGGTGTGCCGGGCCTTGTTCGCGCCTATCGTGCCGGCAACGTCAGTCTGGCCAATTCAATCGGCACGGGAGTGGCCGATGACAAGGTCATGTATTACTTCGTGCCGCGCATGATCCGCTACTACCTCGACCAGGACCCCATCCTTCCGAATGTTCCGACGTATTTGGCAAGTGAACCGGAGGACCAGCGCTACATTCTCGACAACCTTGAAAAGCTCGTGGTCAAGGCTGCCAATGAGGCCGGGGGTTACGGGATGCTGATCGGCCCGGCTGCGAGCAAAGCCGAACTCAATCGGTTCAGGCGGCTGATTAAAGCAGAACCACGAAACTACATCGGGCAACCCACGCTGGCCCTTTCGAGGCACCCCTGCTTTCTGGATGGCGAATTTCAGGGACGCCATATCGATTTGCGCCCCTACATCCTTTACGGAGAAAAGATCACCATCATACCCGGTGGGCTCACGCGGGTTGCCCTCCGGAAGGGTTCCCTCGTTGTGAACTCCTCCCAGGGGGGGGGGAGCAAGGACACCTGGGTGCTGGAAGGTGAGGAATAAAGCGGAGAACCACCGATGCTATCCCGAGTTGCAGACAGTCTTTTTTGGGCGAGCCGTTACGTCGAGCGCGCAGAAAACATTGCAGCCATGGTGGATGTCAACATCCAACTCATGCTGGACCTGCCTGCGCGTCACGCTGACGCCATTTCGCGGGATTGGTCTCCGTTGGTGGCCTGCCTGGGAGATGAGGTCAGCTTTGCATCCCAGAAACGGAAAGGCAGCCAGGATGCGGTTGTAGATTTCCTCGTGTTTGACCGGACACACCCCGGTTCCATTGTGGGCTCACTGGCCATTGCCCGTGAGAACGCGCGCACCATCCGGGAGCAGATCACGACGGAGATGTGGGAGCAAATCAACCGGACCTACCTCTGGCTCATGAGCAAGGGAGCCCACCAGTTTTACGAACGGAACCATTACGATTTTTTCCAGCGGGTAAGGAAGTCACTCCAGCTTTTCCAGGGCATCACAGATTCCCTCATGGTGCGGGGTGAAGGTTGGGATTTCATTCAGTTGGGCAAGTATCTTGAACGCGCCGAGAAAACCTCGCGGATGCTTGACGACAAGTTCTTCCTGCTGCCGCTTGATGAGACAGCTCCTTTGGGAGTTGTGCCCCAATGGGTGGCCATCCTGCGCAGCTGCAGTGCGCGGCAGGCTTATCAGCGCCTTTACGCCATGGAAGTGGAGCCCATTCAGGTCGCAGACCTGTTGCTGCTGAACGACAACTTTCCCCGATCCCTGGTTTTTTGCCTCCTGCAGATCGATCATGCACTGCGGCGCATTTCAGGCGTTCCCTCAGGCCGTTACTCCAACATTGCCGAGAAACTCAGCGGGCGGTTGCTCTCAGAACTTAGCTTTAGTTCCGTCGAGGAGTTCTGGGGCATTGGGCTGCACTCCGCCGTGGACCAGTTGCAGCAGAAGCTCAATGACCTGGGTTCAGCCATCGCCTCCTGCTATTTCCATCCCGTGCTTCCTCCCCCAACAGCGATCACTCAGTCCGTCGCAAACGTGCCGCAATAAGTCGCAGTTTCACTCTCTCCAGTAGTCTCGCCTTTATCCATGCTGCTCAGCATCGAACACACAACGCTCTACCGGTACCGACGGCCGGTTCTCTTCGGTCCCCACAGGCTGCTGCTGCGGGCGATTGAAGGTCACGATGTGCAGATCCGACAATCCGGACTGTCCGTGCAACCGACTGCGAGGATTCGGTGGCTGCGCGACGTCTATGACAATTCAGTGGCGGTTGCGAGCTTCTCGGAGCCGGCCCCGACACTCAGCGTGCAAAGCTCACTGGTCATCGAGCAGTTCAATGCCAACCCGTTTGATTTCGTGCTCGAACCGCAAGCCTTGGAGCTGCCGTTTATTTACCGCGAAGAGGAGCTCTCCGATGTCTTGCCCTTCCTGCAGCGCAGCCATCAAGGCGATGAGGCTGCGATGCGGAACTGGGTGCGTCCGTTTCTCAGTGCAGAAGGGCGGGGCAAGACCGTGGAGTTCTTCCTGGCACTCTGCCGTTCGGTGCCGCTCTTCTTTCAATACGTGCGCCGCGAGGAACCCGGCGTGCAGAACCCGGGTCTGACCTTGAGTCAGCGCGCCGGATCCTGCCGGGACTTCGCTCTGCTCTTCATGGAAGCGGCCAGGATGCTTGGGGTGGGGGCCCGGTATGTCAGCGGATACCTCTGCCGCTCCGACGCGGAGGGTGCCCTTGCAGCCGCGAGTGATGCCACCCACGCCTGGGCCGAGCTGTATCTACCCGGTGCGGGATGGAAAGGGTTTGATCCAACCTGCGGCATTCTCGCAGCTGACTACCACGTTCGGGTGGCCACCGCACGAACCCCCGAACAGGCGGTTCCTGTGATGGGTTCATTTGTCGGGGATGCCTCTGATTATCAGGACATGTTGGTCAACGTGGAGGCTCGGGAGCTTCAGCCCCCCGGGAAGGCGGCTGCGTCCTGAGCTGCTGCAGAATCGTCTGGATATTGCGGGCGAGTGATTCCGACGCAGGGGATGGCGCTGCATTGGTGAGCTGACTGAGTTTATCCTCCAGAACCGGAACGGCTGGAGCCGCTGCAGGTCCCATGGCCTCCAGGCGTGACAAAAGGTGACGAAACGGTACATCCAGCGGTGGAGTCTGCTTCAACCGATCAATGAGATAGGATACCCCGTCGGAATTACCGGAGATTTTCCAAAGAGTCAGTGCCGCCTGGGTGTGCAGAGTGACGCTGTCCGAATCTGTCAAGGGTGAGACCATCGTTGCCAGATCGGCGGCTGCAGGGCCGATCTCTTCCAGGAGCCCGCAGAGGATTGTCAGGAATGCCGGAGGTGTGGCGTCATCGCTTTGCTTCAGCGCCTGCTCGATCCAGGGCAGGGCACGGAGCTTGTTGTCTGTCCGCAGGCGCAATAAAGCCACGGCAGCTTCACCCCGCACCGCGGCGTCAGGATCGACCAGTAACGGCGCGAGACAAGTTACCGCCTCCTCCGCAACTGGACGGATGTAGGGAACCACCTGAACTGCAACAAAGCGGACATCCCGGTCCGGATCTGAACAAGCCTCCAGGATGGTTGCGGAGGCTTCGGTGGCGATCGCCTGCAAATAGCCTGCGATGCGTCGAAGCTCAGCGGTGTGATCGAGGGGCGGCGCAGGCAAGTGTTGTTGGATGTTCGGAGACCTGCGCAGGTACCATGAGCGGTAGCCGCTGCGTAAAAGTGTGTCATCAGGCGTGCGTCGCACCACCTCGAAGAAGTAATCCGCAGCTGATGGAGCGATGGATCTGAGAGCCTTCAGGCTGGCCGCCCTGTTGGTGGAGTTGTAGAGCTGAGCCGTCCAATAGCTCATGGGCTTTCCCTCATAAACCGGCTCATCCGGTAGCTCTTTCCTGAAAGACAGGAGGAGAGCGGCAGCTGACAAAAGGACGGTCAGCGCCAGCAGTACCAGGCGCGCTCGCTTTCGGACCGGCGATGAGTTGTTAGACATGCTGTGCCAGGGTTTGATGGCCGACGGAATTCGGGTGTCCTGTCGGGGCCTTGCACACGCTAACGCGTCTCCCCGATCAGCCTGCGAATCGACTTCGCAAACACCGCGAAAAGGAGTCCTGCGAGCAACATGGTTACGGTAATCATGGCAAACCGCGCCGGCATCTGTTCAATCGACTCCTCGTCAAACAAGCCGGCGACGAGGCCGCCAACCAGGTTGCCCAGAGCCGCCCCCATGAACCAGGTGCCCATCATCTGCCCGACATACCGCGGAGGAGCCAGCTTGGTGACCCAGCTCAGGCCAATCGGGCTCAGACAAAGCTCCCCTGTCGTGTGCAAGAGGTAGGTGAACAGAAGCCAAGTCGGCATAACCTTGCCTCCCTCACCCTCACGCAGCACCAGTATCGCCGCCAATGTCATCACCGCAAAACCCAACCCCAGCTGCAGAAAACCCAGCGCAAACTTCATCGGGGCAGAGGGTTCGAGGTTGCGGCGGGCCAGCTTCACCCAGAAACTCGCAAAGAAGGGCGCCAGCAGGATGATGAAGAGCGGGTTGATGGACTGGTAATAGCCCGCCGGATGATTGCCTGGCTTGTCGGCATATCGGACCAGCTGCCCCGGGTACGCATCTTCAAGCAGGGATCGGTTTTGTCGTGCCCGGATGTCGCTGTTCCCCTTTAACGCCATCACTTGCCGGGTGGAGTCGGAAAGCTCCCGACCGGAGAAGCGGGCTTCATCAAACAGGGATTCGCTGGCCAATACCCGGTTCATTTCCCCTGCGAGCAGCGTGGCTGTAGCGGCCGCGTTCTGGGTTGCCGGATTGTCTCTTCCCAACGCCGTCTGCCCGTTCGTGGATATCGTCCCCCAAACGAATCGCGACACCGCGTCCGACTCGTCCTGCAGTTGCTGTCGCAAGCCTTCGGGGTCGGCAAAGTCTTCGGCAACGAATTCCGGCGAGGCCTGGAACCAGTGTCCCATGAAGCTCCGATCGGTGTAGCGATCTGCAAACAGGTTCAGCGTGGAGCCAGCCTGCTCGAAGCCGGACCAGAACATCGCAGCACCGAGAAAGAAAATCCCTATGACCACCACGTGCTTGCGCTCCTGACTCGTCAGGTGGCCCACGGTGAGGATCCAGAGGAAGAACAGTGCCGCCACCACGACAATGAAGACGCCAAGGCCCTTGGCCAGTGTGGAGGGGCTCAAGGGCAGGGCGCCGGTTCCCATCAGGACGCAGAGCAACAGAAACAGAAGGACCCCGCCCCAGAGGATTTTCCAGCCGCGTCGTCGAACGGCGATATCACGGACGGGATCCCCCGTGCCAGCCGGAGTTTTCCCCGCATCGCCCAAATGCCGCTCGGTCAGCTTGTATTGAATCAACCCCAGCAACATGCCAACACCCGCCGCCCCGAAGCCATAGTGCCAATCCACTTTCTCGCCGAGATAGCTGCAGACCAATGGACCCAGCGTCGCACCCAGATTGATCCCCATGTAGAACACTGAAAATCCTGCATCACGCCGCGCACCCCCATCCGGATACAACTGGCCCACAATCGCAGAGATGTTCGGTTTCAATAGTCCCGTGCCAGCGACGATGAGCAACAGCCCCAAATAGAAAATCTCGACGTGAGGCAAGCCGGGAAACACCGCAGGCAGTGCCAGCGTGAAATGTCCCAGCATGATGACAATTCCGCCATACCATACCGAGCGCTGTTGCCCGATCAAATGATCCGCGATCCATCCTCCAGGCAGGCACACCAGATACACCGCCCCGGTGTAGATGCCGTAGATGGCCGTGGCCGCCGAATCCTCAAAGCCCAGCCCGCCGCGGATGGTATCGACCATAAACAGCACCAGCAGCCCGCGCATTCCGTAGTAACTGAAGCGCTCCCACATCTCGGTGAAGAACAGGGTCATTAAACCGCGCGGATGACCAAAGAAACCGCTTGAGGTCGGGGTAGTGGGGCTGGGCTTGTCCGGACTCATGGTGGCTCGGAGCATCCCCTGTTCATGACCGGCAGGTCAACGCCGCAGCAGGGGCCGTACGCTCAAACCTCCGCAATCGTCAGATTGCGGAGGTTTCGTGTCTCCAACTCGTATTACAATACAGTCTCCCGGACTGCAGGCCCCGGTTAGCCGGCTTCAATGGTCTCTGCCTTGCGGCGGCGACCTCTGCGTGCAGCAGGCTTGGGAGTCCCAGACTTCTCCTCTGTCTTCTGCCCGGGCAGCTCGCCCTCTGGCAGATGAAGGTAACGTCCGCAATTACCACAGATCTGAATGTCTTCACCGCGCGCCAGCGTCACCAGCGTACCCACTGGAACGCGTATGTGGCATGAGGTGCAGACACCCTTCCGAATGACTGATACTCCCTTTTTCCCACGGGCCAATAGTCGATCGAAATGACCTAAGATTGGATCGGGTACCTTCGCGCGCAATGCGTCGCGATCTTCCTCGGTCGCTGTCTTAGTCCCTTCGAACTCCATGGCCTGCAGGGTTAGCAGACTCTCCATGAGTTCTCGCATGAACCGCAAAGTAACGTCTTTGTTACCGAAATAGCAATGGTGACAGATGACGTATTTTTGGTTTAGAGACAGTTATGTGTGTGATTTGACGGACTGTTGTCCTCGCCGGGATGGCCCGCTGTGGGAGATTCTCCCGATGCTCCGTGTCGTTCAACGACTTACGATTTGTCCTCAGGGGATCAAACCGTCCATCCCTTCCGATAGGAACGAGCAAGCAGCTTCTCGGCCGCTAGTGAATTAGGGATGCGAAGTTGACCGGGTTCCCACCGCAGTAAAGTGTCGGGAACGCGGATCGCCACCGTGCCCAGCAAAATGGCTTCCGTCATGGGGCCGCTACGGGCGAACAAGGATTCGGTCCTGTCTCCCCCCAAACAGGCGTCGGCAAAGTGATGGTAATGGTTCCGCGGCTCCAGCTGAGGTCGCTTTATTTCTGCAAAGCGCTCGTCCGGCAGCAGGATCGGGCTCGATGCATGCGCGATGAGCATCGCTCCTTCCGTGCCTACCAGCATCGCTGACTCGGGTGGATAATCCTCAATCGAGTAGAGGGCACGGATCTCTTCCGGCGGGTAATAGGCGCCGTCAAACCACTCGACAACCAATTCAGGTCCGGCAGTCCGAGCGTTTCCGGGAAAGGTCCAGGTGATGTGGTTCGCTTGAGGCCACGTCTCAGCTCGCCGGTCAGCGGAGTTCCGCCACGATTCCTGCACCTTCGCC
This sequence comes from Limisphaerales bacterium, assembly GCA_049451415.1. Classification (GTDB taxonomy): domain Bacteria; phylum Verrucomicrobiota; class Verrucomicrobiia; order Limisphaerales; family JAHDYP01; genus JBMTVN01. The sequence continues at coordinate 11,356 of JBMTVN010000068.1, forward strand.
ATCACGGTTAAGGGAGCCCCCAATTCCAGTCCCTTCCACATCGCATCAAACAGATGACACCCAATATCCCCCGACCAGCCGGTGCCGAAATCCTGCCACGCACGCCATCGCGTTGGATGATAAATGTCGGGAGCGTAGTCCCGCTCAGGCGCGGTCCCAATCCAAAGATCCCAGTTCAAGTGCTCCGGCGGAGCCTGTCCAACGGCCGGTCGCGGCCCAGGCAGACGATAATCCTCCACCGCGCCGGGGCGGTTCGAGCAAAGATACGCTCGCTTGATCTTGCCGATGACGCCCTTCCGCAAAAACTCCACCGCCATTCTTTCCCCCGTGGTGGAGGCACCCTGCGTCCCCAACTGGGTGACCACCCCGGCCCTCGCGGCAGCCTCGGTCAACAACCGCACTTCACGCACGTCATGACATAAAGGTTTCTGACAATAGACATGTTTCCCTGCGCGTATCGCAGAGAGCGCGATGGGATAATGCATGTGGTCCGGCACGGTCACGTTGACGGAATCAATCTTGTCACCCTCCTTCGAAAGGAGTTCGCGCCAGTCGTGATAACGACGAGCTTCCGGAAACACTTCCGCCGCCTTCGCGAGATGATTTGCATCCACATCGCAGATCGCCTCCACCCGCACTTTCGGGTGCTGCTGGAAGTTCTGCAGATCCACCCAACCCATGCCTCCCACGCCAATACATGCGTGATGGAGCTGGCCGGTTGGCGAGGCTCCCCGCATCGACAAGGAGGAGATCCAGGCCGCCCCTGCAAAACCAGCACCCCGCCTGAGAAATGTCCTTCTTCGGATCGGTTCAGGAGAGAAGAGGTGTGGGGGTGAAGTGTGGGGTTTCATAAGTGACTCTGGTTAAACCTCGAGGGCCGGATTGCAAGGGAAAAGCGGTGCCTTAGGGCTTGTGTTTCACGCCAATGCCCCGTTGTAATGCCGGGTAACAAACGAGGAGGTTTGTTCCGGAAAACGGCTCACGACCGACATGCGTGATGTGCTTTTCTGCGGCCACAAAAGGTCACCGACCTTCCCTCCTCGTGTCATACGTAGAAACCAAGGAGGTATTATGCAGAGAGTGGTCCAGAGCCTTGCCCCGGCTCATCGACAGGGGTTCCATCGTATTCGTCACGGTCAAACCCATCCGGGGTCGGTCCACCACAGGACAGTGTTCATCCGCGGATTCACGCTGCTGGAGTTGATGGTGGTCATCGCCGTCATTGGCACGCTCTCGGCGCTGCTGCTTCCGGCTATCAGCAAGGCGAAGAAGCGTGTGGCCACGGCTGTGTGCAGCAACAACCTCCGACAATGGGGCCTGGCCACCATGCTTTACGTGACGGACCATGAGGATTTCCTCCCGCCGGACGGCAGTCCCAACCCGGGAAACAGCACCACCAACCAGGGGTGGTATATCCAGTTGCCCCGGCAGCTGAACCTGCCCCCGTATCACTCGATGCCATGGCGCACAAACGCGCATGCCGACACGGGGCTGACGGTATGGCTTTGCCCGGCCAATGAACGGCGCAGCAACGGTCGCAACCTTTTTCACTATTGTCTCAACAGCCACATCGACGGAACCGGAGGCGACGATCGGCCGGTCCGGATTGGAGCTCTCCAGGAGGTTTCCTCACTCGTCTGGCTCTTCGACTCCAAAAACCTCCCGGCCGTAGGCTACTGGAACTACACCCACACCAACCTGCATTCCGATGGAGCGAACTTTCTCTTCCTCGACGGCCACGTCCGCCGATTCCATCGACAGGATTACTGGGACGAAACCACTAACCGTGGACGTGCCGAAGCTTCCGGCCTGCGATGGATGCCGTGACACCGTCCCGTCCTGACCAGTCAGCCATGCCCGGAAAATCTGTCGGAAAATCCGGGCCAGTGGCTTCCTATGGTTGTTATGGCGAGAAACGACGATGGCATGGGCTTGTTGCGGCGTTACGCAACGCAGAGGGATGAAACTGCGTTTCGCGAAGTAGTGGGGCGCTATCTCGACATGGTCTATTCCGTCTGCCTGCGACGGTTGGGAGGCGACGCGGACCTGGCGAAGGATGCCAGCCAGCAGGTGTTCGTGGACCTCGCCCGAAAGGCCCCTGCCATGACCGGGGTGGAACACCTTGGAGGCTGGCTGCATCGGCACGCCGGCTATGTTGCCCTCGGGATGCTGCGAACGGAGAGCCGGCGTCGGGTAAGAGAAAAGGAGGCGATGGTAATGCAGACAGAAGACCGCCTGGATGAAGATCTCGACTCGGTTTGGCGCGAGCTGGAACCGGTCCTTGACGAGAGCCTCGAGATGTTGAACGCAGAAGACCGGCAGGTGCTCCTGCTGCGCTACTACGAGAAGCAGGATTATCGTTCGGTTGGAGCAGCCTTGGGCGTCAGTGACGATGCCGCCCAAAAGCGCGTGACTCGCGCGCTGGAGAAACTCCGTGGATTGCTGGCGGGGCGTGGCGTCACGTTGAGTGTGGTCTCCCTCGGAACCCTTTTGAGCCAGCGGACAGTGGTAGGCGCGCCAACCGGGTTGGCGGCGGTCGTGAGCGATGCGGCTTTGGTGATGCTCAGCCCGGCAACCGGCGGCGCAGCCTCAGCCGGTTGGAGCAGCAGCCTGGCTGTGAAGCTGGGGGGAGCTCTGGCGCTGCTCGGAACAGCCGCATGGCTGATGTTCTCGCCCGGGGCGAAGTCCGGGTTCGAAAGTGAAACCGCCGACACCGGTCCCGCGAGCACAATCCAGCTCAATGAGAAGTCGAATGCAGCGCAAGTTGCCGGGGCCGTGGCACAGGCAAGCCGTCGTACCACGCCGGTCAACGACGCCGCCATCGGGTCAGCGCCCGGGGCGGCGATAGCCGAAGCCGCCATCAAAGACGAGGCGCTGCACATCAGTGTGTCGGACGTGGTCAGCGGTCAGGCGTTGGCGGGCGTGCAGTTCGAGACCTGGGCATGGGTGGGGACGAAGGTGGAGAAGGGGGGCGGATATTGGTCCGACGCGGCGGGTGAATGTGCAGTGCCCGTCGGCGCAGATGTTACCCGCTTGATCGTGGTGAGTCATCTGGACCGCTACGCCGAAACGCGACTGGAGTGGCATCGGGATCGCGGAGAGGAGGTTCCTCTCGCGTACAATCTTAGGTTGAAGCGTGCGGTGGCGATCGGCGGGCTCGTTGTGGATCCCGATGGGCGCCCGGTGGCAGGTGCGGAGGTCGGTTTCAACGCCAACCCCGATCCATTACAGGAGACACGACCCGAGACGTCGAATTTCAGCTGGCCCTTCTGGGTCACAGCAACGACCGACGGTGCCGGGCGCTGGTCCATTCAACGGATCAGCCAGGAGGCCATCCGCAGCCTGTACGGCGGAGCACAGCATCCCGAATATGTGAACACACCACCGTTGTTCGTCGGGCAGGAGCGCGGTGCGCAGGAGAAACTGCTGGCGGGAGAATACGTCTTCACCCTGGGGCAGGCGGTCGAGGTTCGTGGGGTGGTTTTGGGGCCCGATGGGGAACCCATCCCGGGTGCCAAGGTCCTGGTGGGACGAATGAGCGAGGTGGGAAGCCGTGAAGGCGTGAGTTCAGCCACCGGCGGCTTCACCATTCGCGGTTGCCGTCCGGGCCGGAGCATGCTCACCGCCGAGGCCGAGGGCTACGCCGCCGCCACGATCAGTGTTGAACTGGCCGAGGGCGCAGGGCCCTTTGAGATCGTTCTGCAGAAACGCCATGTGATGCGGATGCGGGTCGTGGACAGAAGCGGGCAGCCTGTGGAAGGAGCCAACGTCTGGCTCAACACCTTCGGTTCGGCCTCGGGGGTCTTCCCCGGTGAATCAGCGGCTGAGCCGCCGCTGCAGGTGGAGTTTAACCGGAAAACCGATCCAGCCGGCCGGGTGGAGTGGCAGG
>JBMTVN010000069.1:0-15237 GCA_049451415.1 Limisphaerales bacterium
ACCTACCGCATCCGCCGACACCCCCCAATCCATCCCAAAGGGCCCCACCCCGACACCCCAGACACCTCAGATTAGTCAGGAATCATTCCACCCCCGCCGAGCACCGCAGGGGCGATCTCTACAACCCCCTCAGCCCTTCCTCCAGAGCTTCTCGCACCAAAATTCGCGCCAGCGTAAATCCCCCATCCCCCAATGGGGAACCGATGTTCTGACCTCACCCTCTCCTCTCTCCCTTCTCCCTGTGGCCCACCCTCGGGTCGCAACAGCCCTATGCGCTATGCCCTCTGCGCTTCCCGCTTTGCCTTTACCGCGCTTCGCCCACCGGCTCAGGCCATACCCAATCCCCCTGGTTCGCACTCTCCCCCGCCTCTCCTCCCCCATCCACACCATCCTTCCCTACACTGTAAAGCAACGGCCGCTTCCCCTCGCGCAGCCGATACTGAAACGGCTCGCCCGAAAACGGGTCCACCCGCCAACGCTCATCCCCGTCGACCCCGGGCAATACCGCCAGCCCCTCCGGCCAAGCACCCCGCTCCAACTGAAAAAGCTCAACCTCCAGCCACGTCACTGCCATCCGCCTCCAAGTCTCCGCACTCGCCAGCAGCTCCGCTGAACGACCCAAGTTTGGCATGATCATCCCGCTCACCAAATAGTGGTAGTGAAAACCCAAACGCCCCAGCCACCGGGCACCCAACCCAAGCTCCAAATCCCCAGCCCCTCCAGTCACCAGCCCCTCCCCACCCCCCACTTCCTCCCGCCTGATTCAAATTCCCTGGCCCCAACCAGAAATGCCTCATACGACCGCAGCAAATACATCAAGTCCTCTTCCCGCCCAAACATCCGCCAGGCATGCAGGCTCGGGGAAAAGCTCGACGCCACCCCCGCTCCACCTCCAGCGCCTCGCTCCAGCTCCCTCGCATACTCCAAAGCAATCGCCCGCTCCACCTCCGCCGCCCGCAAGAAACCCGACACCAACTCCAACCCCATCAGCTCATCCCGCAACAAAACCAGCTGCTCCCCCTCCCACCCATCCCGCTCCAATAACTGCCACACACCACCCACCGCCAGCTCCGACACTCTCAACCGAAAACTCTGATTGAACCAAACCGGATCCTCACCGTGCTGCCTCGCCAAACGAATCAACGCCACCAAATCCTCCAAGGCCTCCGCCGGACGCCCCCGATGCAACTCCAGCACCACCGCATCCGACAACACCTGCGCCACCATCCGGGCACCCACCGGATTGAACTTCAACTGCGGCGGATACAACGCCCCGCCAGGATCATCCACGATCACCTCCACCGCTTGTCTCACCCTCTCCAACTCAGCCCCCACCCCATCCAACGCCCCCTCCATCATCACCCACTCAGCCCGAAATCCCGCCACGGATATCATCTGCGGCTCACGCCATAACACCACCCTCCAACCCCAATTCTCCTCCAGCCGATACGACTCCGTCGGCCCCGCCGGATTCTGAAACTGCTTCATCGCTCCCGCCACCGCATCCACCACATCCATCACCCCGCTCACATACCCCGGTCGCCTGTCCAACCCCAGCTCGTCTATGGTGAATCGCTCCCCCTGTTCCCTCCTTTCCGCCATCCATCGCTCCACCCCACCGGCCCGCGACGACCGCAACCCCCAGTAGGCCATGCACGCCACACACAAGGCCAAGCCCAACATCCACCAGCCCACCCTCCCGCTCCCCCACGCCCAGTTACGGTTTTCACGCGACATGCCAAATCCTTCTCTCTAACCTCCCGCCCATGCGAGTCCTGGTCACCGGCGCCGCCGGCTTCATCGGTTATCACGTCTGTGAACGCCTCCTGCAGGAAGGCCACTCAGTCCATGCCCTCGATAACCTCAACGACTTCTACGACCCCCAAATCAAACAGTCCAACCTCCTCGACCTCCAATCCCTCGCTAAACCCTTCTCCATCGTCGTCGGCGATATCACGGAACCCCATATCGTCAATGAAGTGTTCGCCTCCGAACGCTTCGACCAGGTCATCCACCTCGCCGCCCGCGCCGGCGTCCGCCCCAGCCTCGAACAACCCGCCCTCTACCAGCGCACCAACGTCGAAGGCACAGTCAATATCCTCGAAGCCGCCCGCACCCACGGCGTCAAGAAATGCACCCTCGCCTCCTCCAGCTCCGTCTATGGGGTGAATTCCAAAGTCCCCTTCGCGGAAATCGACCCCATCTTCCAAGCCATCTCCCCCTACGCCGCCTCAAAACTCGCCTGCGAAGCACTCGGCCACGTCTATCACCACCTCTATAAGATGGATGTCGCCATGCTCCGGTTCTTCACGGTCTACGGCCCCCGCCAACGCCCCGACCTCGCGATCCATAAATTCGCCAAACTCATCCATAACCACCAACCCATCCCCGTCTATGGCGATGGCTCAACCGCCCGCGATTACACCTACGTCACCGATATCGTCGACGGTATCCTCGCCTGCACCCAAAAGGAGCTGGGCTACGAAATCTTCAACCTCGGTGAATCCCAGACGGTCACGCTCGCCCGCCTCATCGAACTCCTCGAACAAGAACTCGGCACTTCAGCCCAAATCAATCGACTCCCCCCTCAACCCGGCGATGTCCCCCTGACCTACGCCGATATCTCCAAAGCTCAACGCCTCCTCAGTTACCATCCCACCACCAAAATCGAGGACGGTATCCGCCACTTCATCCAATGGTTCAAACAAAACCAACCCCAGCAGAAACCCTAAAAGCGTAAACTGTCTTTACACTTTTCAAGGAACTCCAAGCTCAGTAGACAAGCGCCTGATAACCAACAGGTTGCGCGCACACCAAAGCCGTCACGCTCATGCGCCGGCCCTAAATGCGTCGGAAAGCCTTACACTTCCCAAAACCCCTCGCCAACCGCGCCCATCAAGAAAATCTGCTGTAACTGACTCATAGAAATCCAGTTATAAAGTAAGACGGAATACTTACTTTATATTGGCACCAGGGGCGCTTGCACCCACCCGGATACGTCACATTGCGTATCCAGAGACAACCACCCAGCCAATACGCATGAAACTCAGTCGCATCACCCAACTCTTGGTGGTCGGCACCACATTGACCTTCCTAACGTTCCAGGCCAATGCTTGGCAGATCGGCCCAAACCAAGGCAAATCCGAGAAAAATAAACAAAACTCCTTCCAAACCGATTCCAAGGAAAAGGAAAAGGAGAAAGAGAAGGAGAAGAGCTACAAAACTAACGATCAGGGCGACGAAGGTTGCATCGAAATCCCGCGCGAAATACCCGATGACTGCCTCCCTGACACCCATAAATAGCATGAGGAAAGAGAGGATTGCGACCCTCCCACCACCCGCGTTCCGGATGGCGGCAGCACCGTCATGCTCCTCGGAGCAGCCCTGATCGCCTTGGGGACCTTCCCCAAACAGAAGAGCTAATCCCAACATTTTCTCAGGAGACGCAGGCAGGGCCCTCAGGCCCTGCCTGTTTTGTTTTGCGGCAGCTATCCATGGCCAAACCACAGATTCAACCCCAAGACCTCCCGGGAGCAGCCAAGGTCCAGACAGCTGAGCTCGACCACTTGCAATCCCACTGACCCACCTGTAATCCACCCCTTTGAACGTTGCCGCCCCGCAGATCCCAAGCTACGTTCTCCCTCCACATAGCTTTGAAAAGAATCGGTGTCACAGGAGCAATCGGAGCTGGAAAGTCCACCCTAGCCGCAATGCTCGCCAAAAACGGCATCCCCACCGTGGATACCGATGACATAGCCCGCCAAGTCGCTGCCCCCGGAACCCCCGCACTCCAGGCCATCAGCAAAGTCTTCGGGTCAAATGCACTCAACCCCGACGGCACTCTCAATCGCGCCCACCTCGCCGACATTGTCTTCCAAAACCCCCAGGCACGCCTCCAGTTGGAAGACATCATCCACCCCAAAATCCATCAAGCCTGGCTCGGCCTCCTCCACCAGTGGGAGACGGAAAATCACCCCTGCGCCGCCGTCATCATACCGCTGCTGTTCGAAAAGCAGCTCGCCCACCACTTCAACCTCACACTTTGCGTGTCCTGCTCCCCCTCAACTCAATTCCAACGCCTCAGCCAACGCGGCTGGACACCGGAACAAATCCACGCACGCATCCAATCCCACCTCCCCACCACCACAAAAATGACCCTAAGCGACCGCGTCCTCTGGAACGACGGCCCTCTCGCTATCCTCAACCTCCAAGTCCAGCGCATCCTGAATCTGGACCTTCCCAGCTGTCTCAAATCCGCCACCTGACCTCACCCAACCCACGCAAAATTGCGAAAAACCCTAGGTCCATTCAGCCCTATTCCCGACAGGGGACAATAACTCCCCGCCAGTCATCGTATGTAACCCGATGATAATAAACGTATTTTGGGCCTTTGCTTAAACCAGCATTCTGCCGATGTAACCTTGGCACGGCCTCTGCGCAAAGAGAGCAAGCCGCATCCATCAGGCGAATGAAGATCGAATCTACAACCAGAAAAAGGGCAGGCGGTCGTTCGACGCAAGCCATGACCCTCATCGAGGTCCTGATAGCCACCGTGGGTATCAGCATCCTCGCAGCAACACTCTACGTCGCCCTGTCTCAAGGCTTCGCCGTGATACAGGTCGCCCGCGAAAACCTGCGCGCTACCCAAATCCTCCAGGAAAAAATGGAGACGATGCGCGTCTATAACTGGGACCAGATCAACACCCCGGGCTTCGTGCCTTCCTCCTTTACGGAACCCTTTTACGCAGTCGATTCCAGCAACAACGGCGGATTCGACTACTCCGGTTCGGTGACAATCACCAACGCTTTCCCCCTCGGTAGCGCCAGCTATAGCGATGACCTCCGCTGGGTCATCGTCCAGGTCCAGTGGATGTCCGGCAACGTGATGCGACGCCGCGAGATGAGAACTCTCGTCTCCCAGTTCGGCCTCCATACTTACATCTATTAACCCCCAACACGCTGCCCCATGAAAATCTCCCCCCTGCCAAACCAAAAATCCAGAGGCTACACTCTCGTCGAGGTCCTCGTCGCCACCGGAATCGGTGGACTCGTCCTCGCGGCAATCATGATGGTCACACTCTTCAGTGCCCGCAGCTTCGCCGCCCTCGTCAATTACGTCGACCTCGACAATTACAGCCGTAACGCCCTCGACGAAATCACCAGCGAAATTCGTCAGGCCGACCGCCTCATCGCCGGCTCACCGACCAGCATGACTTTCCAGTTCAGCAACCCCACCAACACCACAGCCGCAAGTTGGAACGTCAGTTACGTCTACAATCCCGATGCCAGAACCCTCACCCGTATCCGGTCAGGTGAACGTAAAGTCCTCCTCGAAGAATGCGACTTCCTCGATTTCCAGTTCTTTAAACGAAATCCCGCCACCAATAGCTTCGACCTCTACACCACCGCCGCCCCGCCCATCGTTGACCCCTATCTCTGCAAAGCCATCCAAATGCGATGGGTTTGCTCCCGAACGATCATGCAGCAGGCCGTCAACACCGAAAGTGTTCAGTCAGCTCGAGTCATTATCAGAAAGAAATAATCCACCAGCGCCGTTTCGCTCTAACCGGAGCGTGCAGCTATGAAGCCGTGTGAAAATAGCCCTGCCGCTCCGCCGGCCCCATGAGGAAGGTTCCGCCCTTACCATCGCCCTCATCAGCACCCTGCTCATCCCCATCTCCCTCGCCAGCTACCTGAACCTCGTAGCCTCCCAAAACCACTCCACCCTCCGCTCCATGTGCTGGGCCTCCGCACTGCCCGCAGCCGAAGCCGGCATCGAAGAAGCCCTCACTCACCTCTGCCGTAACGGGGTCGATAATCTCGCCACCCCGGAATGGAAACTCAAAGAAGACGGCTGATACCAACGCTGCGGCAGCCTCGGCGGCGCCCTCGCCTATGTCGTCCGCATCCAACCCTCCAACCCCCCTCGCATCTGCGCCATCGGCATCTCCCGCTCCCCCAGAGGACCCGACCTGATCGAACCCACCGAAGCCGGCATCCTCGGCGCCGCCATCGATAAAAACAACTTCGTCACCCGCACGGTCGAAATCGAGACCCAACCGGACATCACCCCGTTCAAAAAGGCCGTCATAGCCAAAAGCAGCCTCGACCTCCAAGGCAACCAACTGGCCGCAGACAGCTTCGATTCCGAGGACGAAACCCGCAGCACCAAAGGCCGCTACGACAAAAGCAAACGCAAAGACCGCGGAGAAATCGCCTCCAGCCGCGGAATCACCGACTCCCACATCACCCGCAGGGGAAAAGTCGAAATCATGGGCAAGGTCTCCACCAGCCACCACCATGAACTCCACCTCGGCGCGAATGACGCCGTCGGAGACAGGAACTGGATCGCAGGAGCCCGGCAAGGTGTCCAGGAGAGCCACCATCGCCCGGACCTCAGCATCAATCTCCATCACCCAAAAGAACCCTTCTCAGCCGTCAAATATCCTGACGCAGAGGTCGATGCCGACGGCAAACGCTGGGACCATGTCCTCAAAGACGGCGACTACGTCATCAGTACACTCACCGGAAAGGTCAGGGTCGATCGACACGAGCGCATCTACGTGAATTCCTCAGTGAAGCTGGCCGACCGTGTCTCAGAAGCCGAGGACGACTGCATCTACATCAATGACGGTGCCAGACTCCAACTTTACATGGGTGGCGAAGACGCCTGCTTCGACGGGAAAGGCGTGGTGAATGTCTCCGGCAAAGCCGACCGCTTCAAATATTACGGCCTGGAATCCAACAAACGCGTCAAAGTCTCCGGCAAGGAGAACCTCTGCGGCGCCATCTATGCCCCCGAGGCCGAAATCGAGGTCGGTGATGACGACGGTGAACACGACGAATTCACCGGCTCCTGCGTCGGCAAAGAGGTTAAACTCATCAGCGATTGCAGCTTCCACTACGATGAAACCCTCGAACGCGACGAGGACGATAACAAGGAATGCCGGGGCTACGTCGCTGAAGAATACCATCAGCTCCCCAAGGACACCGAACTCCCCAGCTGCTCCTACTCGGGCGTAGAGGTCACCCGCTACGACAAACGCAGATAGCCAAGGCTGATCCGCACGGCGGAGAGCCCCCACGTCAAGGGACCCTCGAGCTTACCCTGCACGCACCAGAACAGGGCAGGGCACCTGCATCCGCGAAGATTGCCTCAAATAGGCTATCAAGCTCCTTCGCAACAAACCTCCAACCCCTGTGCAAGGCGCCCGCCGCCCGGCTTGTTTCCTCTCCTCCGCCAGGAAACCGTAAGCCTTCGAATTGCCGATACAAGACCATCCCTGGAGACGCCGGCTCCCCCCTCCCCGTCGGGACTTTGTGTTCGACGCAACACCCCTTCAGCACCTATAAATCGCCCGGCTCAGAACCCCCGCTTCAACAGGAAGCATTCGATGAATCCCGAACCGGGGCTTGATATCACGCCATGAAGCGACAGTTACCAAACCAGCCAATTCATTGAGCCTTGGCCGCCGTTTCCCATGCCTAATCGGACTCTCCTAACCCTCGCCCTCGCAGGCAGCATCCTCACCACAGCCTCTCCGCAGCCTGCACCCCACGGAACACCCCCAATCCAACACCACTTCGAAAGTGGCGCGGAACAGGACTGGGTGGACTGGCTCGACCTCCAGCACCACTTCCAAGACCTCCAGAAAGAACAAGCCGGACAAAAGTGGTTTGCCGCCCTCACCAGCCTGAAGCCCGGCAGCAAATCCGCAATCCACCAGCGATTCAAAACCCCCTCGGACTTCGACAACTTCCTGGCCATCGCCAATCCTCTGGTCGAAGTCTGGACCCGCACCTCGGAGCAGCACAACGGCTCCCTCGTCGCCAGCGAACGCCGCCTCACCGCCCTTGAACTCGCCCAACTCCTCCCCGATCACCCCAACCTCCCTACCTGGATCACCGTCACCTTCCAAGACGAGAATAATCTCGTCGCCTCCTACAAGGTGGAGTTCAGCCTCAACGCCGCCCAGCTCGCCCACGACAACCTCGTCGCCGTCGCCCAACAACAAACCCAAATCCATCGCATCCGCGAGATCCTCGCAACCCGCGACGCCAGTGGCCACGTCAATGCCTCGGCCCAATGGGACGCCCTCCACCACGCGGTCATCAACGGCGAAATCCTCCTCCAACATACCCCCCCTCCACCAACTAGCTCCCAAGACCCCTTCGTCGCCTACGAATACGCTCTGGATAATAACGCCCGCTTCCGTGGCTTCGACCGCGTCTACCGCGAAAGCGAAATCCAAAAGGACCTCCGCGGCGGCCGCCAACAACTCCTCCTCACACCCGCCTGGACAACCGATGCGCGCATCGCCCAAGCCTTCGCCTTTCACCTCCCCTCCAATTCACTCCAACCATGTACCAACCCCCTCCCCGGTCGTGATACGGTCGAGCTGCGGGTGGTCCAAACCGGCAAGGACGACCCCGCCAGCTGGAATGTCCTCGAATTCGCCGAGCCCGAAACCCTCCGCAACTCCGCCCTCGCCCAGTTCGGACTCATCAACGCCAGTCTGGAAAGGCAACGCAAACACCTCGCCTGGAAAAAGAACACCATCGATCTCTACGTCGAACCCGCCATCGCCGCAGCCAATATCGGCGGCGGCCTCGCCGGCGCAGGCTTCCCCTTCGGCGAAGCTCTCCGCCTCGCCTATAACCTCACCGTCACCCCCCAACTCATAGCCGACGTCCCCACAGTCGATGAACTGCGCAACCTGTTCCTCCTGCTCGCCGCCAAGAAGAACGATCCCAAACTCGCCAACAAGGCCGCCGAATGGCTCACCCCGGAAGACCTCGCCTACCTCCAGCAACAAATCAGCCTGCTCCCGCCAGACACCATCCAGGCCGCCGCCAGCTCAGTCTCCGATGACGACCTCAAAGCCATGCTCAGCCTCGCCCGCATGCAGGGCTGGGACGCCCGCTACCGCCTCTTCGTCGATGTCGTCAGCAGCGCCGCCCGAACCGCAGGCGTCAGTAACGGCACCTTCGTCGGCCAGATGTTCAATAACCCCTACTTCGCCCTCAATGGCGACGTCTCCGTCAAAAATGTCCTCGCCGCCATGATCGGCGAAAAAACCCTCATCTACCCCAACGGCGGCTCCATGGAGGATCTCATCGCCGGAGGCGGCATGCCCAAGGAATGGCTCCAGTTCTTCGATGTCACCGTGGATGCCCGCGCCATCGCCAACACCCTCCACCGCCTCCGCACCACCGATCTCGCCGACCGCGAGCTCCGCCAGCCTTTCCCTTACGCCCCCCGGCTCGACAACCTCGCCGCCTACGAAATCCGCGCCTTCGGTTTTCCCATCCTCCTCTACTACAAACGCGGCCTCATGCGCGACGACCTCGCCGCCTACGAATCCACCTACGCCTACACTGTCCTCGGCTCAGAGGTCGTTGAGCACTTCCCCACCCGCGAAGACTTCGAACGCCAGATCCGCAACCAACAGGTCGTGCCGCTCGGCTTTGTCAAAGTCCGCGATGCCAACGGCCGGCTCCGCGACTCCAACCTCGCCGTCTTCGCCCGCATCTTCCCCAACAACCAGCACCACGGCAAAACCGGCATCGTCCTCTACGGCATGCGCGCCTTCGAGGAATATTCCGCCCTCGTCGAGCGTGAACGCCAACGCTTCTTCGAATATGAACAACTCCTCCAGCAGGGCGGCGTCATCGAACGCGTCGTCCAGGCCGACGACGAGGGCCGCCTGCCGTCCACCACGTTCGAACCCGTCATCCACCTCGGCGATACCCCCCGGCAAGAACTGTTCATCCAGCCCCTCTCCGCGCTCCGTGAATTGCAGCGCTACCACCAGCTGCTGGCATGGCACCAGCCCCTCTCCCAATCCGATACCAACCTCGCCGCCAAACTCAAAGGAACCCTCAAACCCCAGGGCATCCATACCGGCAATATCAACGAACCCCCGTTTCTTCTCGTCGACCGCTACGGCACCACGTTCCAGTTCCGCCAAAGGGTCAACAGCGCCTGGCGCACCATCGAACGCACCGTCGTCCACCCACCCCACAATCTCTCCCAAGCCCTGCAGGCAAGCCGCCTGGCCCGGGAAATCGCCGAGGCCCGACGTCAGAACTTCTCGGCCGACTCCGGCAGCCTGGTCCTCCTCAATTCCTCGCTCAAACTCGAGGACAGTACCCTCATCGGACCTCCATTGCTCCACCCCGAAACGCAAAGCCTCCAAGGCTCCGGGCTCCTCAACCGCCCGGATGACCTCGCGAATTTCTGGAACACCATCGAAGCGCTGCCGCCCCAACAAAAAACCACGCTCCACGAGGGTCGCTTCGCCGGGCTGCCCGTTCAACTCTCCCCCAATTCCCCGGCCGTCTTCGTCACGGTGGAATACCCCCTCACCCCGGAAACCACAACCACCCGACAGCAACCCGGACAACCCCTCCAACACCTCCACTACAAAAACGGGCTCCTCACAGAAATCATCACCACCAACACCGTCACCACGCTCCACTACTCCCCCTACCACCAGGAAACCAACAGTACCACCCACCGTAACACAGGCTCACTCCACCACCCCGCCAAAGGCCGGCTCCTCGAACAAACCTGGACCATCGACGCTTATCTCTACCCACCCCTGCACGCCCCCGCCGACCCGCACCTGCCCAGGCTCCGCAAGCTCCGCCAGGACCTCGTGCTGGGAACTCTCACCCTGGAAACTTACGGCAGCTTCGATCGCCCCACCGAAACCATCACAACCGGCTGGATCACCCGCAACACCTTCGAACCCGATGGCAGCCTCCTCACCAGCACCATCCACCCCAACCTCCAAATCACCACCTCACCGCCCCGCTCGCAACTAGACCAAATCCTTCACCCCCTGCCCGGACCCCAACGCTTCATCCTCCAGTCCGCCACCCCGCACCTCGCCTCCCAACCATGGAAAGAATTCTTCCCCTCACCTAATCCCGATGCGACCTCAGACATCCTGCTCCAAACTGACCTCCTGCTGAAGACCACCAATCTCGTCTTCCACGATAAATCCGCCCTCGGCCGGAAAACCGGCACCCTCGAAATCGACCCATTCGATGGATCCCAATTCTTCGTCTCCCGCACCACCAACCACTACCAGCCTGACTTCCACGAAGGCCTCATACCCACCAAAACAGAACGCCTCGACGCCCGCTCCCACACCCTCCTCTCCACCACGCGTATCCTCACGTTCAATCCGGACTTACAGGAAACCTCCGGCCACGAAACCGATGCAGAAGGTTTCACCCGTCAACTCACCTGGCGCGACGGCAACCCGCTCCCCTCTTCCACCCAAACCCCACAACGCAAAACCACCACCAGCATCAACCCCGCGGATCCGCTCACTTTCTCCGGCAACACCACCGACCGCACCACCGGCGAAGAACTCGCCAGCTTCACCGGCTATTTCGACACAACCTCCAATACCTGGCTCACCCGCCAGACAGTCTGGCAGCGCCCCGGCCAGACCAACCGCACTGAATCCATCCGCACCAGCCTCGGCGGTCGCACCATCTCCACCACCACTTCACACCAACTCCAAACCCTCCACAGCTACACCCCAGCCGGACTCCCCTCCACCAACACCACCTGGTGGATCCAACCCCAATCCCGCACTCTCCTCCGCCAGGAATACCCCGCCAACTCCAGCAAGGCCGGACATCGCCACGTCATCACTTACCTCCAAAACCAACCCCACGACCGCTACCAAATCCAACGCGACATCAACGGCCGCATCCAGCAAAACGCCATCCACCTCTTCCCCTCCCTCCAGTTCTGGAGCAACCTCGAATACGACCACGGCTCCGATCGCATCCTCCGTGCCCAGGAATTCCAAAACAATCAGCTCCGCCTCACCCGTATCTCCCTGCCCGAAACCACCACCAACGGCGTCCCCCTCCAACCCGTCCTCCTCCAGCCCGCCTGGGGCCAGGTCAGCACCCAATGGTTCTCCCTCAATGACCCCTGGGGCCGCCCCCAAACCACCACCCATGCCGACGGACGCCAAACTTCCGTCCAGCAATGGTTCCCCGGCTCCGCCATCCCCCAGGTCATCCACGAACTCAACCCCGCAGGCATCGTCGAATCCATCACTTCCCTCCAGCCCAACGCCGGCACCCAAAACGATATCCCCTACGACCTCCTCAGCCATGTCAGGGTCGGCCCCAACGGACAAGGCGGACCCAGTTACGCCGAAGCCCAGGCCATCGGCACCGGACTCCCCCTCTTCCGCGATGCCGCCGGACGCCGCCTGCTCCTCAACCCGGCCAGCACCTATGAATCCCCCGTCGCCGCCGTCGATCCCGCCGGACAACGCGGAGTCTCCATCCTCGTCGACCAAGGCCCGCTCAATAACGTCCTCGCCGTCCTCCTCACCCGCACCAACCAAATCCCCGCCCGACAAAACTTCGCTGCCGAACCGGGCCTCGAACAAACCGAGGTCGACCTCGAATCGCCCTTCTTCCACCGCGTCATCCGGCGCCAACTCGACGCTGCCGGCAAACTCCTCTCGGAATCCACCAGCCGCATCCCCGCCCCCAAGGAAATTCCCAGCCGGCTCTCCCTCCTCGATGCCGCCACCCAATCCACCCCACTGCGTATCTTTGAATACAATTACCTCCCCGGTTGGATCGTGGAACAAGGAGGCTACGACCAGGCTCCACGCCAATGGGCCTTCGTCACCCAGCAACCCTCACCCCACCTCACCTCCTGGCCGGTCAACCAAAACCGACACCGCAACTTCGTCTCAGGCGTCGAAGGCTGGCGCAACCGGCCAGGCACCCAAACCGCCGTCCAACCCCACACCCCCGATAGCTGGCTCTTCCGCACTCTCCTCCACCCCGCCATCTCCACCATCAACCCCTTCCTCCCCGGAATCCAAAACCTCTGGACCACTTGGACCTCCACCGAACTCGATCCCAACGGACAACCCATCCATACCTCCACCGTCATCTACGACGCCCGCGGCCAGCTCCGCCTCACTCAAACCCGCAAGAAATCAACCTCCCCCTCCCAAACAGGCATCCGCACGGCCTATATCCTCGCCGATGAATCCCTCCCCCTCCAGCCCGCACAAGCACCCGGCTCAGAACTCCTCCCCACCTCGCCGGTCAATTGGGAGGACAGCGACTTCATCTGCTGGCAGATCACCTCGGAGATCTCCACTAATCTTTACCTCACTCTCACGGATGCCCAGAGCCGCCAAATCACTGTCCGGCACTCCCCCACGCGCCCAACAAAAGGCGAGCTCGCCTTCTGGATCCCCAACCCCGCACAACAACTCTGGATCCCCAACTCCGATGAACCCGCACAGGTCTCGTCCGTCGCCATCACCCCGGCACAGGATTCCAACCTCTCCTGGCTGACCATCGCCGTCGCGGAAATCCAATCCGCCGGGCTCGATATCACACGCATCGCCTCCGCCCAGCTCCGTGGACAATCCAGCGAAACCTCAAACACTCTCGCCTCCCACCCGCTGCGCCTCCGCCGCCTGGCACCCTTCACACCTCTCGAGAAACTCCAAGCCTCCGGCCGCACGCTCGAACAAAATAACAACGGCCTCCAAATCGCCCGCCAATCCACCCTCAACCATCCCGACGATATCGACGTCACCGGCCAAAAGTCATCCGCCACCATCCTCCTCAACCAGCAGGAGCTCGCCCGCACTCTCCCCCCAACCCACCCCTCGCCCTACCCCACACTCCTCTTCATCGATAGCTCCGACGGCGAATCCCCGCGCCCACTCTACGCTCTCTCCTCGCGCGATGGCCGGTTCCTCAAACACTACCTCAAGGAAGAACACGAGGACGCCATCCAGCTCTACACTGTCGTCAGCGGATTCGACACGCCGCTCATGGAGGTCTTCCAACGCAACTCGCTCAGCGATGAATTCTCCCCCGGCTTCATCGCCTATGGCTATGACTACCACGCCGGTGTTGTGCTCCAGCGCGACTCCGGCCTCCTCGGCCGCTCCCTCGCCCGACTCGTCAACCGCATCTCCGCCAACCCCTTCAACTACTACGGCCACCAGCTCGGAACCAACCTCTGGTCCGACCTCCGGGAAAAACAAAACGTCCCCCTCTACCGCCACCAACAACTCCACCTGGCTGATACCCAGGCCCAAACCATCCGCGAACTCCCCTCCCTCGCCCAAGCCCTGCTCGCCTACCGCGAACCCCCACTCCCATCCGATGCCAACAACTCGGACAACGGCCTCCAGCTGAACCACCTGGCCCTGCGCCTCCTCCAGCTCCAAGCCCAGTCCTTCCCCACCAACCAAACCCCCTTCTTCGAACCCACCTACCTCATCCCCACCTACCCCAATACCGCCGCGCACTCCACTGTCGATACCACCGCCGAAACCGAAATCATCCTGCTCGCGATCCGCCTCGGCGAATATGACCTCGCCGGCGAACTCCTCGAGTTCTACCGCCGCAAGACCCACGAAGGCCAGGACCCCGTCCACGCCGCCTATGATGCCACCACCGGCGCAGCCATGGCCCGCGAGTTCGGCCCCGAACACGCCATGCAGTCCCAGCTCACCGCCGCCGCCCAGCTCGGACTCACCGAAGCCGCCCTCCAGCTCGCCATCCAAACCCAAAACCCAACCTGGCTGCAGTTCGGCCAAAACCTCCTCCAAGTCCTCACCAAAACCTATCTCAGTGACTCCGACCTCCCCGGACCCCACGGCCTCACCCAATACCGCGCCCACCCGGCCCTCAGGGTCTTCGGTATCCAGCTCTGGCCGGAAAGCGACCGCTACCCCGTCGGCCTCAATGCACGCTTCTACCTCCTGCTCCATAACCTCGTCCGCAACGGAGCCGCCGCAGGCGCATCACCCCAATGGCTCGCCGCCTGCCAAAGCCTCCTCAATGAACAACGCCTCTGGCTCCAACAATACGTCCTGCCCGAAGTCGACCGCACCGGAGTCGTCCCCTCCGGCTTCTTCGAAATCCAGGATATCGTCGGCAAAACCACCCAGCTCGCCCCGGAACGCTGGTCCACCGCCAGTGACTGGCTCGATTTTCTCCAGGCCGCCCTCGCCCTGAATCTCGACAAAAACCGCATTGCCACCTGGTTCGATCACCTCCTCCGCGTCCACGGCTCGCAGGTCGGCCCCCACTTCGGACTCGACCCCAGCCTGCCACTCCTTCGCCCCGCCACAATCACCCCCGAACTCACCGCACGCCTCCACCAGCTCGCCCGCCAACTCGGCAAGGAAGACATCGCCCGCGCCGCCA
>JBMTVN010000070.1:0-15154 GCA_049451415.1 Limisphaerales bacterium
CCGATAGAAACCATCCACCTCCGGCAATTCCCTCACCCGCCCCCCGGCCAAAAGCTCAAACCGGTCCTTCCAATACGGCCTCTCCGTAGATTGACCGTTCACCTTGCTCACTCTCCACCCCCGCTCATCCCTCGCCACCGCAAACCGCGTCGTGGGATCCGCCAGATGCATCACGTCAATGTAGTGCGTGCAGTAAAGATCCAGGTCGCCGTCACCATCGACGTCCGCCAGCGCCATCGAGGTGGACGAAGCAGTTCTCGACAAACCCGAATCCGCCTTCTCCTCCACCCCACCATCCCCATCATTCAAAAACAACCGCGTCCCACTGGAGATGCCATTCACCAGCAAATCCAAATCCCCATCACCCTCAACATCCACCCAAACCGCCCCGGTGGAATACTGCCCGTCACACGCAGCCACCCCCAACTGCACCTCCTCAAAACGCCAATTGCCCAGGTTCCGATACAAGCGGTTAGCATTCTCCAACCCACAAAAATATAAGTCAGGAAACCCGTCCCCGTCATAATCCCCTATCGCCACTCCAGAACCATTGTGCGCCACCGCATTGGTCAAATACCCGTCTCCTCTCAGCTCGTTGGTGAAAACCACCCCGCTCACCTCCGGGGCAACCAAGGCAAAGCCCACATCGCCCCCTCCAGTCCTGTCCAATACCCTGCTTGTATAACCATCCGCTGCGAAAACCGTCAGTGCACCGGAAAGGCACAAGAACAACCCGGACACGATCCAACTTGGGAAGATCTGTAACACGCAGTAACCCTTTAACTGAGGCTGAACTACGCTATCGCCCAGTCACCCGCCCGAACAAGCCCAATGATCCCACCACAGGGATTGCCACATGACTGACCTTTGGTTCAGTCTCCCCCGGTGCAGCGCCAATCCGAGCATACTACCCCACCCCCATCCCCAGCTCCACGCTCGCCAGTCGATAAATCCTCCTGGCGCCACCCGTGGGTCCAACTCAAGACCTTCAGCTACCACCCCACCATCTACCCCGCCATGATCCGGGAGGCCTCCGCCGATGCCAGACAAGGCGATCTCGTCACGGTCTACGACAAAACAGGCCAACCCTTCGGCGCAGGCCTCTATAACCCCAAGGCACGCGTCCCCCTCCGCGTCCTCTTCCATGGAGAAGGTACCTACTCCGAAACCGACCTCGAGACCTCCATCAGCCGAGCCGTCGACCTCCGCCTCAATAACCTGAAACTCCCCGACACCACCGACGCGTTCCGTGTAATTCACTCGGACGGCGACGCCCTAAGCGGCCTGGTAGTGGACCGCTTCAACGATGTCCTCAGCGTCAGCGTCCATAGTTACGGCGTCTTTCAACGCCTCGAACACTGGCTCAAACTCCTGCATCAACAGCTGGGAACCTCCCGTACGGTCGTCGAAATCGATGAACATGTCGCCCGCCGTGAAGGAATTCCCCTGCAGAAAATCCAGTCGGATAACGTGCGCACCGTCAAAATCCGCGAGAACGGCGTCCGCTATGAAGTCAATTTCAGCGATGGTCACAAAACCGGCTTCTTCTGCGACCAACGCAATAATCGCCGCCTCCTCACCCAATGGACCCCGGGACGCAATATGCTCGACCTCTGCTGCTATACCGGAGGCTTCGCATTGTCCGCCCTCCTGCAGGGCAAAGCCACCGATGTCACCGGCGTGGACCTCGACGAAAAAGCCATCGCCCAAGCCAAACGCAACGCCAACCTCAACCAGGCACGCATCGACTGGGTGCACTGCGACGCCTTCTCCTACGCCCGCCAAATGCAACGGAACGGACGCAAATGGGAAGTCGTCGTGCTCGACCCCCCAAAACTCGTCATGGATCGCGATGACGAGGACGGCGGCCGCAAAAAATACGAGGACCTCAACCAGCTCGCCCTCTACCTCGTCGAGACTGGCGGCATCTTCGTCACCTGCTCCTGCTCCGGACTCGTGTCCGCCGAGGAATTCGAACGCATGGTCATCCGCTCAGCACACCGCGCCGGCCGCCGCCTCCAGTTCCTCGACCGCACGGGCGCCGGAGAAGATCACCCCGTCATGTCGAACTGCCCCGAAAGCCGCTACCTCAAGCTCCTCTGGGCTCGCGTCTGGTAATATCCCCGCCCGTTATGAAATCCAAAACCAGCCTCACCCCCAGCCTGACAGTCCAACAGGCCGAAGCCACCATCCTCCAAGCACCCCTCCACACCCCGTTCCGCATCGCCACCGGCCAGCACGACACTTTCGCCAACGCCTTCCTGCGCATCCAACTCTCGGATGGCTCAGTCGGCTGGGGTGAAGCCGGCGTCGCTCCCCATATCACCGGCGAAACCCTCGAACAAACGCTCGTCAACCTCCAGCACGCGGCACTCCAGCTCATCGGCACCAACCTCGCCAACTACCGGTCAACCTGCCTTCTCCTCAGCCGTCGACACCAAAAGAACCACGCCGCCCAACAAGCCGTTGAAATGGCCGTCCTCGATGCCGTATGCAACTCCTGCCACTTCCCCCTCTGGCATCTGTTTGGCCATAAACCCAAGAAGCTCCAGACAGATATCACCATCGTCATCGGCTCCGCCAGCGAAGCCTCCACCGCCACCCGGCAGTTCCTCCGCAAAGGCTTCACCACCTTCAAAATCAAGATCGGAACCAACCCCGACCTCGATTTCGAACGCATCCAAGCCGTGGTCCGCCAAGCCCCGGACGCCACCATCCTCCTCGATGCCAACCAGGCCTTCACAGCAGAATCCATCCTCAGCCTCCTCAAAACCCTGCGACGCCACAAAATCCGCCCCAGACTCCTGGAACAACCCGTCCCCCGCGAAGACTGGGACGGCCTCCGCAAACTCACCCGCGAGAGCGGCACAGTCGTCTGCGCCGATGAAAGCGTCCGCAGCCTGAATGATGCCCTCTTCGCCATAAAGACCGGAGCCGTCCACGCCATTAACCTCAAGCTCGCCAAAACCGCCCTCTTCGAAACCGCTGAAATCGCCAGAATCACCAAAGCCGCCGGCCTCAAGCTCATGATGGGCGCCATGCTCGAAAGTGCACTCTCCATCAGCGCCGCAGCTCACTTCGCCGCAGGTTTCCAGCACGTCGATTACATCGACCTCGATACCACTTACTTCATCCGCGGCCCGCTCGCCCGCACTCCCTGCCTCAATACCTCCGGACACATCGACGTCAGCACAGTCCGCACCGGTGTTGGAGTAACCCCAAAAACATAAAGGCGGGCCAACAGGCCCGCCTCAACAGTGCAAAAATGCAGAACAGCCAGTGCTAATGCCGCTGGCGCCGCTTGAAGTTCAACTGGGCCAGCGAATGCGCCACCGCAGACTGCACCATCGCCGTCTCCTCCGGTGACATCTTCTCGTCACGCAACCGAGCCTCAGCCCGCTCACGCGCCTTCTCCGCCTCAGTCTCGTCGATCGAATCTTCGCTCGTGGCAAAGACAGTCAGAATCGCCACCCGCTCCTGCGTGATGTCCGCACACCCGCCAGTAATGAGAAAACGATCCTCCTGACCGCCCCGCCGGGCAACAATCTCACCATTGCCAATCAGTGTGATCAAGGGAGCGTGCATGGGATAAATCCCCATCTCGCCCTCACCTCCGGGCAGCGTCACCATGTCCACGTCCTGCGAATAAACAGGACCAGTCGGCGTGACAATCTCCAGCTTCAATGAGGCCATGGCAATTGTGTCTCTTCTCCGTCAACTCCACTCAACCGGATCAGCTGTCCTGGTGAATCTCGTCAATGCCACCCTTCATGTAGAAGTTGGCTTCCGGCACATCGTCGTGCTTGCCCTCAAGAATCTCCTTGAAGCCCTTCACCGTGTCAGACACCGGAACCTGCTTCCCTGACCGACCCGTGAATACTTCCGCCACGGAAAACGGCTGGCTCAAGAACCGCTGAATCTTGCGGGCACGGAATACAGTCAGCTTGTCGTCAGGCGACAACTCATCCATACCCAAAATCGCGATGATGTCCTGAAGATCCTTGTAACGCTGCAACACGCGCTGAACACCACGCGCCACCTCGTAATGCTCCTCACCCACAATCTCAGGGGCCAAGGCACGGGAGGTCGACGACAGCGGATCCACCGCAGGATAAATGCCCAACTCAGCAATGGAGCGCTCCAACACGATAGTCGCATCCAAATGCGCAAAGGTCGTCGCCGGCGCCGGGTCAGTCAAATCGTCCGCCGGCACATACACCGCCTGGAATGACGTAATCGATCCCTTCGTCGTCGAGGTAATCCGCTCCTGCAAATCACCCATTTCCGCCGCCAAGGTAGGCTGATAACCCACCGCACTCGGCGTGCGCCCCAGCAAGGCCGACACTTCCGAACCCGCCTGGGTGAAACGGAAAATATTGTCCACGAACAACAACACGTCCTGGTTGCGCTCGTCGCGGAAATACTCCGTCACCGCCAGACCCGACAACGCCACGCGCAAACGCGCTCCGGGCGGCTCGTTCATCTGACCGTAGACCAACGCAATCTTGGACTTGCTCAAATCCTTCTGGTTGATAACCCCGGCCTCGGACATTTCGTTGTAAAGATCGTTCCCTTCACGAGTCCGCTCACCCACACCCGCAAAAACCGAAACTCCACCGTGCAACTTCGCAATGTTGTTGATCAACTCCATGATCACAACGGTCTTGCCTACGCCCGCACCCCCGAACGCACCCACCTTGCCACCCTTCAAGAAGGGACAAATCAGGTCGATCACCTTGATGCCAGTCGTCAGAATCTGCGGCGTGGTCGATTGATCCACCAGCGACGGCGCAGAACGGTGAATCGGATAACGCTTGTCCGCCACCACCGGACCCCGCTCGTCCACCGCATCACCGGTCACGTTGAACACGCGCCCCATGATGCCGTCGCCCACAGGCATGCTGATCGGAGCCCCGGTGTCCTCCACCTCAAAGCCACGCTTCAACCCGTCCGTGGTCGACATCGCGACCGCACGAACCCAGTTGTCACCCAAATGCTGCTGCACCTCGAGCACCAGCTTGGTCTTGCCGCGCAATGGCAACTCATACTCGATTACCAGCGCGTTATACAACGCAGGGAGCTGGCCCGCCTGGAATTCGACGTCCACCACGGGACCGATAATTTGAACGATTTTGCCTTTGTTCATCTGAAGAGTTCCGTTTGAAAAATCTTCTCTTACTGAAATTAACCCAACGCCATGGCCGCACTGCTGATCTCCAACAGTTCCTTGGTAATGTTCGCCTGACGTAACTTGTTATACTCCAAGGTCAAATCCTTGATCAGCTGCTTCGCGTTGTCCGTGGCGTTCTTCATCGCCACCATCCGGGCGCTGTGCTCGCTCGCCTTCGACTCCAACAACACCTGCATCACCTGAAAATCCAGGAAAACACTCATCAACATCTCCATCACCGCACCAGCACCAGGCTCAAACAAATACTGCACACGACTCGTATCTGTCTTCTCCGGCTGGCTCGCCTCACGGCCCACTCCCGTCGTCAGACTCTGGTCGCGGTTCAACGGCAGCAACTGCCTCACTTCCGGCTTCTGCGACAAGGTGTTGATGAACTTGCTGAAGATAATGTCCACCTGGTCCGCTTCCCGGTTGATGAACAAGTCACGCGCACACTTGGCAATCGCCTGACACTCACCAAAAGTAGGAATGTCCCGATAGGTATACTCCGCCACAAGCCGCCGCTTGGTCCGCGCCAGAAACTGCGCAGCCTTGCGACCCACCGCCACAAACTGCGTCGTCCCATTGTCATACCGCGACAATTCACGAAGCAAATTCGCATTCAACGCACCGCACAACCCCTTGTCCGTGCTCACAACAATCACGGCCTTCTTGTGCACCTCCCGCTCCTCCAACAACGGATGCGTAAAATCCTCCGCGCCCTCCGCAGCATGGTCCATCACCAGATTCGCCATCTCCGCAAAAGGCCTCCCCCGCACAGCCGCCTGCTGAGCCTTCTGCATCTTCGACGAAGCAACCATCTGCATGGCCTTCGTGATCTGCGAAGTGTTCTTGACCGACTTAATCCGCCGGCGAATGTCGCGAGTGCTGGGCATGGGCTTAAATGGGGCTTAGCGATAGCTCTGCTTGAACTCGGTCACAGCGCTCTTCAAGGCCGCCGTCAGTTCGTCGTTCAACGCCTTCTCATTGGCAATCTTCGCCAGCAGGTCCGCTTTGCGGGTAGCCAGAAAGTCCGAGAGCTTCGTTTGGAAATCCTTGATCTTCTCCACCGCAACGTCGTCCAAAAAGCCATTCTGAACCGTCCATAGCGCCGCAACCTGTTGCTCGGTCGTGATCGGGTTGTACTGCGGTTGCTTGAACACCTCCACAATGCGCTTGCCCCGCTCCAACATCGCCACCGTCTTCGCGTCCAAGTCAGAGCCGAACTGAGCGAAAGCCGCCAGCTCGCGGAACTGCGCCAAATCACCCTTAATGCGGCCAGCCACCTGCTTCATCGCCTTGACCTGCGCAGCGGATCCCACCCGCGACACCGACAAACCAACCGAAATTGCCGGACGAACGCCCTGGTAGAACAGGTCCGTCTCCAGATAGATCTGGCCGTCCGTAATCGAAATCACGTTGGTAGGAATGTAAGCCGATACGTCGCCAGCCTGCGTCTCAATGATCGGCAATGCAGTCAACGAACCATTGCCGCTCTCTTCGTTCAATCGCGCAGATCTCTCCAACAACCGGCTGTGCAAATAAAATACATCTCCGGGGAAGGCCTCACGCCCTGACGGGCGCTTCAACACCAGAGACACCTGACGGTAGGCCACGGCGTGCTTCGACAAGTCATCGAAAATGATCAGCGCGTCCATGCCGTTGTCCATAAACCACTCCCCAATGGCACAACCCGCAAAAGGAGCAAGATACTGGTTCGTAGCCGAGTCCGAAGCGGAGGCCACAACGATCACGGTGTAAGGCAAAGCCCCGTTCTTCTCCAACACGTTCACCACGTTGGCGATGTTCGACTGCTTCTGCCCAATCGCCACGTAAATCGAATACAACGGCCGATGATCCTTGTCCCCGGCCTCCTCCGCCGCCTTGTTCAAACGCGCATTGTTGATGATCGTGTCAATCGCAATGGTCGTCTTACCCGTGGACCGGTCGCCAATGATCAGCTCACGCTGCCCACGCCCAATCGGAATCATCGCGTCCACCGCCATGATCCCAGTCTGCATCGGCTGACTCACCGACCGACGTTTGATGATGCCAGGAGCAATCTTCTCCACCGGATACGAAGCATCGCTCTGAATCGGACCCTTCCCATCCACCGGCTCACCAAGCGTATTCACCACCCGACCCAAGAGTCCCTTGCCAACCGGCACCTGCAGGAGCCGACCAGTAGTGCGAACTTCCTGACCCTCACGGACTCCGGTAAAATCACCGAGAATAATCGCACCCACCTCGGTCTCTTCCAAGTTGAGCGCTAACCCCGTCACGCCGTCGCCAAAGTCCAACATCTCGTTGTACATCGCGTCGGTAAGCCCTTCGATCTTCGCGACACCATCACTAATCTCGCGGACCGTTCCAACATTGTGTTTGGCGACCGCCGTCTTCGCGCCGGTTATCTGCGCCTCGATTTCCTGAAGCAAGTTACTCATGGGAGAACTGGGTTCGATCTATGAAAAATCAACTCTACTCTTAAAAACTCGATTTCAAATCCTGCAAACGACCCGAAACACTGCCGTCAAAAACATCACTACCAACCCGGACACGCACCCCAGCCACCAAGTCAGGCTGGACGTTATACTGCACCTGCAGCCCACGACCATAACGCGCCTCCAGACTCCCCTGCACAGCATCCCTCAAGTCCGCCGGCAATTCCAGGGCACTCTCCACCCGCGCAGTGCGCCGCTCCACCTCCAGCTTCACTAAACGCTGGAAATAATGCAGCGTGCCCAAATACCCCCGCGGCTTGCTCTCCAAGACCCGCCCGACCACCGACCGCACCCGCCCCTCATCCAGCAGGCCCTCCACCTGGCATACACGGAAAAGCTCCTTGGCCTCCCGACGCGCCTGTTTCGATATCCTCATGCTAGATCCTAAATTCGCTTTGGCAGATTCATCCGGCCCGGTCAGGCCGCCAGCTGCTTGTTCGCTTCCTCCACCAACCTGCGCTGATCAGCGTCAGTCAACACCTTGCCTGCCACCTGAGCCGTGGTGCGCACAACCAATTGGCCAATCTCACTCTTCAGCTCCGCCAGCATCCGGGCATGATCCGCCGCAGCAGCCTCACGCGCCTTCGCAATAATCTGCTCCGCCGCAGCAACCGCCTTCTGAGTCTCCTGCTCCTGAACACGGGCAGCCGCCGCACGAGCCTCCTCAATCAACTGGTTGGCCTGCACGCCTGCCTTCTGCAAAATCTCGTCCCGGGCCGCCTCCGCCTTCGCCAGCTCCTGCTTGATCTTCTCCGCGTTCGCGAGACTCTCAGCAATCCTTTGCCGGCGATCCTCCAACGTCTTCAGAATGGGCTTGTAGGCAAACCGATGCAGCAAAAACGCCACGATCGAAAAGCTGATCACCTGCGCGACGAAATTCGCAGTGTGCAACCCAAAGGTGCGCGAAATCTCTTGAACCACATTCGGCGAATCCGCACTCGCCGCAGCTAACATTAAAATCGACTTCATACTCTTCTACCAAAGGACAACAACAGAGGAGCGGGGAGCCCGGCCTTCGACCGGACCCCCGCAAACCTTACTGGGCCAGATAGATGGCAAAAAACACGATACCTTCAGCGAAAGCCGTGCTCAGAATGGCCTGCACGAGAATCTTGGTGGCCGCACCAGGGTTGCGCCCCACCGCCTCAGAAGCCTTCATGCCGATCAGACCCACGCCAATGGCAGCGCCCAACGCAGCCAAACCGATGTGAATACTGCCTGTCATGTTTGTCTGTCCTTTCTCTTGGTTTGTCTCCAGTCACCCCCGCGCTCCAGGCACGGTCCGGCAACCGAAATTCTCAATCTAGTGATGCGCCTCCCCGTGCTCCTCGTCATGGCTGCACATCAGCAGGGTGAATACCGCTGTGAGCAACATGAACACCATCGCCTGCACCAACCCCACCAGCACC
The DNA here is from genome assembly GCA_049451415.1 of Limisphaerales bacterium. Taxonomy (GTDB): domain Bacteria; phylum Verrucomicrobiota; class Verrucomicrobiia; order Limisphaerales; family JAHDYP01; genus JBMTVN01. The sequence continues at coordinate 9,081 of JBMTVN010000070.1, forward strand.
TCCAGAAAGTAAAAGGGAATCGGAATCAAGACCGACGGCAACAACCCGGGAACGAGATTGGCCATCGATTCCAGCATGTTCTCACCCGCATACACGTTACCGAACAAACGGAAACTCAATGATACAGGCCTGAACAAGATCGATATGATTTCAATAAACCCAACCAGAAAGAAGATCACCACCATCAACAACTTCAACGCACCAGCCGTATCCCCCTTCGCCCCGAATATGTGATGCAAAAACCCCTTGAGGCCATTCGACTGTAAAGACCAGACCGTCCACATGACAAAAAACACCATCGACATGGCAAAAGTCATGTTCAGGTCGGCATTCGCGCCCCGGAAAAACGGCCGAAACTCCTTGGCCCCATCTGCCAGTTCCACATTCCAACCCACTGTTCCCACCCCGGGCAACAACCCAAACCAATTCGTGAACAGAATGAAAATGAAGATCGTAGCGAAAAACCAAAAGGTCTTCTTCACCAAATCAGACCCCACAATCCCTTCCAGAAACTCATAAAGGCTTTCAACCAGCCACTCCCAGAAGTTCTGAGCCCCCTCAGGCACGTCCTTCAGCTGCCTCGTCGCCCTCCGCGCAAACAAAATCAGGGCCAATGCCACCACCCAAGTCACAATCATGGAATTCGTCACAGGCAACCCCATGACCTTGAACACCGGAACTGCATACAGGGGCAACTCGTGGTGCTCCGCATGGGCATGATCCGCGGATGCGTGCTCGTGCTCGTCCGCAGCGTGACCAACAACCTCAGCGTGCTCCTGCCCCGAGTGCACCGCCTCGCTGGCCTGTAGAAAACAGACCATGCCAAAAATCAAACCCGCTAAAGCCAGAATTCTTACTGTTCGCATGTGGCGTAATGACGTCCAGCCGACCCAAGAACAGGACCGGGCAACACACAGTCCAGCCCAGCTGTCCTGCGCGAAGCGCCGAAACTGCCCAAACAGTTAGCGGATCTCAAGGGTTTTTTAGGAGTATCTCTTCAAAACTCACAGCAACCACCCAACCCAAACCCAAACAAACCCTCCCCAAGCCGTGATAAAGAGGAAGCCACCCACCAGTGCCGACAGCCAAACCAACCCGTATCCCGACCCCCATGCACCCCCTTAAACTCATGATCCACAAGACTCTCCATCACTAGCCCTACAGGAAGCTATCAGCTTCACCACTGCACAATACGATCCACCCTGCCTCGCAGCAGGCACGGAACCCTGCCAGCCGAGCCATAAGTAGTAGACCTGACGTAGTCCTGCCGTTACATTTTCCGCGTTGTTCTGGCATGTAACACCGGCTCCACCCGAATGAAACCCCAGGTGAATGACTGGACCGGCCGCTGTTTTAAACCAGTGCGCTTGAGGTAGAGACCCAAAACCCCTGCCTCTTCGTGGCGAGGGCCAATGAATCCTTTCAGCACGACAGAAAAGGAACTGCCGGAAAGACTGGTCCTCGCAGCGGTTGCCCTCTGGTCCCTCCTCATCCTCACCATCGGCATCCTCGCAGTCCTCAGCCAGCGCCAGACATTGGTCTCCATCGCCTACCGCGAAGCCCTGGCCGCCTTCCATGATGATGTCACCCACCGGGCTTGGATCGCCCAACAAGAAGGAGTCTATGCCCCCATCACGGAAAACCTCCCCCCCATCCCTACCTGGCTGGCCTGCCCGAGCGCGATGTCACCACCACCACCGGCATACAACTCACCCTGATCAACCCGGCCTACATGACCCGTATGGTCTATGATCTAGGCAAGGAAAAGCTGGGGATCCAACGACACCTCACCAGCCTGAACCCCATCCGCCCCGAGAATGCCGCCGACGCCCGGGAATCCAACGAGACAGCGAACAACGCTTCCGTAGCACCTTCGAAAATGCCGCAGTCGGTATCGCCCAAGTAGCACCCGATGGCCGCTGGCTCCGCGTCAATACCAAGCTCTGCGAAATCGTCGGCTACTCGCGCGAGGAACTCCTCGCCATAACCTTCGCCGATATCACCCACCCGTAAGACCTCGATGCCGATTGGCAGCAGGCCCGTCGCGTCCTCAATGGCGAAACCGCCACCTACACCATCGAAAAACGCTACATCCGCAAAAATAAATCGCCCGTCTGGATCTCCCTAACCGTCTCGCTCGTCAGCGACCAAGATCAACAGCCCGATTACTTTATCTCCGTCGTCCGTGACATTTCCGATCGCAAAAAGGCCGAACAAGACCGCGCCGCAATGGAAGCCCATCTCCGGCAAGCCCAAAAAATGTAGGCAATCGGAAAATTAGCCGGCGGCATGGCCCAGGACTTCAGCAACATACTCGCCGCCCTGGTGCTCACAGTAGAACTCCTCCAGCACGACAGCAACCTCCCCCCGCATTTGAAGCTGGAACTTGGAGAAATGAAGGAACTCATCGACCGCGCATCCTCCCTCACTCGACAACTGCTGCTCTTCGCCCGCCAGGGAGTCATGCAAAGAAAACAACTCAACCTCAATAAGCTCCTGCTCAACCTGACCAAAATGCTCCGCCGCCTCGTCGGTGAACACGTCACGATCAACCTCTCACTCTCACCCTCACCCCTCTGGATCCATGCCGACCCGGGAATGATCGAACAAGTCCTCACAAACCTCGCCGTAAATAGCCGCGATGCCATGCCCGACGGCGGAACCATAGAAATCACTCTGTAAATTCTCACCCTCAAACCCTCCGACGCCGAAAAACATGCCGATGCACGCCCCGCAAGTTCGCCCGCCACGCCGTCCTCGATACCGGCCACGGCATGGACCAGGCTACCCTCCAAAACCTCTTCGAACCATTCTTCACCACGAAGGAGGTCGGCAACGGCTCCGGACTTGGACTCACCACCGCACTCAATTCCCCAACCTCCCCGTCCTCTTCATCACCGGCTACACCACCCCATCCATCCAACCCCAGTTCAACATTCCTGACCATACCGCAATCCTCCGCAAACCCTGCAGCCCCATGGACCTCCTCAAACATATCCGCAAGCTGCTCGACTCCAGCCAGCTCAGCAGCCATCCATAGCCGCCGCACCCCCTCCCACCTCAGGTGCCACCCTTGACAGCCCAACACTCGATCTTATAGTTCAGCCCAGAATGAAAGACTCGTATTCGGCCTCCTCGGACAGGCCGACATCCACACCCAACCCCTTGGAAATGAAAAAGTTCCACCAAGCGGGACAGGGCAGATGGCATCACGTTCCTGAAAAGGATTGGCACAGCTGGCACTGGCAACTCAAAAACCGCATCACCACTGTACAGCAACTTCAACAACTCATCCCCAACCTCACCGCCGAAGAATACGCCGGCGCCCTCCTCGCCAATACCAAATTGGCGCTCGCCATTACCCCCTACTTCTTCAACCTCATCGATACCGAGAACCCAAACTGCCCCATCCGCCGCCAAATCGTCCCCAGAATTGAGGAAACCCACACCGCCCCGTGGGAATTGTCCGACCCCTGCGGAGAAGACTCCCACTCCCCAGTCCCCGGCCTCGTTCACCGCTACCCCGATCGAGTCCTCTTCCTCGTCACCGACCGCTGCGCCGCCTATTGCCGCTACTGCACCCGCTCACGACTCGTCAGCAACGCCACCGGTTATGACTTCCACCCGGAATTCGACCGCCAAATCGCCTATATCGAAAACCATCCCGAAATCCGGGATGTCCTCCTCAGCGGTGGAGACCCCCTGCTCTTCAGCGATTCCAAACTCGAAATCCTGCTCAAGAAATTACGGGCAATTCCCCACGTCGAATTCGTCCGCATCGGCACCCGCATCCCCATCTTCCTGCCACAGCGTATCACCCCTGAACTATGCGCAATCCTCAGGAAATTCCACCCCCTCTTCCTCAGCATCCACTCCAACCATCCCGCAGAACTAACCACCGAAGTCCGTCACGCCCTCGGTAAACTCGCAGACGCAGGCATCCCCCTCGGCAACCAGACGGTCCTCCTCCGCGGAGTCAACGACGATGCCGAAATCATGAAGGCCCACGTGCAAAAATTGCTGCTCTGCCGCGTGCGCCCCTACTACATCTACCAATGCGACCTCATCAGCGGCTCAGCCCACCTCCGCACCAGCGTGCGTGAAGGCGTCAGGATCCTCGAAGCCCTGCGAGGTCACACCACCGGATACGCCGTCCCCCAATACGTCATCGATGCACCTGGCGGCGGCGGTAAAGTCCCGGTGAACCCCGAATACGTCCTCAGTCATAACAAGGACCGGGTCGTCATACGAAATTTCGCCGGCCAAGTCTTCGAATACCCCGAGGCCCGTAACGGCACCCCCCTCTACCAACAAACCCACCCCATCTCAGCGCCCGAACTGGCCTGACCCCAAACCCACAGGCCCATGCCGCGCGAATCCAGGCAGCAATTGCTAGAACGCTGGAACCAAATCCGCACCACCCTGCGGACCACCTACCCCAACGCTCATTGCGAATTAACCCACTCCAATCCCCTCGAACTCCTCATCGCCACCATCCTCTCAGCCCAATGCTCCGACGCCCAAGTCAATCGCGTCACCCCCAACCTCTTTCGCAAATATCCCTCCGCCCTCCACTACGCCCAAGCCAGCCTCCCCCAACTAGAATCCGACCTGAAACAAATCGGCCTCTTCCGCAGTAAAGCCCGCAACATCAAAAGCTGCGCCCAATCCCTCGTCGATCAACACCAGGGACACGTTCCCAACTCCATGGACCAACTCATACGCCTCGCTGGCGTCGGTAGAAAAACCGCCAACGTCGTCCTCGGAAACGCCTTCAACCAAATCGAGGGCATCGTCGTCGATACCCACGTCGCCCGACTCTCCACCCGCTTCTCCCTCACCCGGGCAAAACACCCGGAAAAAATCGAGGCCGACCTCACTAAAATCACCCCAAGGGAAGACTGGACCCTCATCAGCCACCTGCTCATCTTCCACGGCCGCCGACGCTGCAATGCCCGCCGCCCCGACTGCGCCTCCTGCGAGGTCAAAACCTGGTGTCCGTCAGCACTGCCCCAGAACTAGCCGACATGGAACATTGGCTCCTGCTCGAATCCGGCCCCGGTGAACCAGCCTGGAATATGGCGCTCGATGAAGCCCTGCTCCTCACCGCTCCCCAACGCCAAAAACCCCTCCTCCGGCTCTATGGCTGGACTCTGCCAGCCGCCACATTCGGCTACTCGCAGCGTTACAACGAGGTCGCAGCCCAAACCCACCTGCGCCCCCTCATCCGTCGCCCCACGGGAGGCGGCATCGTCCCCCACGCCCAAGACCACACCTACAGCATCATCATCCCACCTAACCAGCCCTGGCACCAACTCCGCGCCCGCGAAAGCTACCGGCATACTCATACCTGGATCGCCCAAGCTCTCCGCCTCCTGGGCCTCAATCCCAACCTCGCCCCGGAAAAGCATACCCCCGTCCCAGGAGTCTGCTTCGCCGGCGCAGAACAAGATGACGTCCTCTGCGCAGGCCAGAAAATCGCCGGCGCAGCCCAACGCCGCAACCGCTCCGGCCTCCTCATCCAAGGCTCCATCCAATCCACCCTCACCCCCCGGCAAACCCAACAACTCCCCCTCGCCCTCCAAAACGCCGCCCAGCAAATCTGGCCCTGCTCCTGGAACCCCGCACCCCCGGAACCAACCACAAACCAGCTGGCCCAACAACTCCTCCAAGAAAAATACGCCTCCCCAATCCACAACCAAAGCCGCTAAACCAACCAGTCAAACCAGCTCAGAATAAACTATCCACCACTCACTCCCGTGCCCGACTGTCCACCCAAATTGTCACAGGACCCGCATTCAGTAACTCCACACTCATCATCGCCCCAAACTCCCCCGTCGCCACCTCACACCCCGCCAACTCCCCCACCCGGGCCACAAATGCACCATACAACGGCTCAGCCACCTCCGGACGCGCCGCCCGCACAAAGGACGGCCGATTCCCCTTCCTCGTGCTCGCATGCAAGGTGAATTGACTCACCACCAAGACCCCGCCACCCACGTCCACAACCGACCGATTCATCTGCCCCTCCTCATCCCCAAATATCCGCATCCTCACTACCTTGCCAGCTAACC
>JBMTVN010000071.1:0-15067 GCA_049451415.1 Limisphaerales bacterium
GGCCTATTGTTAAAACGCGCAGACGCCGGGGCGTCTGCGCTTTTTCGTCAGATCCTTGGACTGGAGACTGGGCTGACCTTAGCGAACCAGCTTCATGGCCCCGATGCCACCGGGGTTCCAGTTGGTGAACAGCACGTAAAGTTCCCCGTTGGCCTCGTACCAGCAAGCGTCGTGTATGTGCTGGGCGAGGTCGAACCCGAGGTCTTTCTTGGGGTGCAGAGTGCTTACCACCGTCTTGGTGCGCAGGTTGACGATGTAAATCGGCCCGGGGGCACGGTCTGGACCGTCGAGGCACGGAGCCAGCGCATAATCACCGCGAATATCGATGTCACACACGGTTGAGCCGGCGGGAAGGCCCATGACTTGAGTGAAGCCATCGTGTTCGCTCCAGCGTTTTAGCTGTCCCTCAGGGCGGGCGGAAACCACGAGGGAGAAGGACTTGCTGTCCCAGGTGATCCCGTGCGGGGTCTGGGACATGCTTTTGCCTCCGAAGGCCTCGCCGTGGTAGGCAAAGGGTTCGATTGTCAGGGGCATGAAGAAGGCTGCGCCATAGCCATCCGTGACGTAAGCCGACTCGGGGCCGACAAAGGCGGCGTCCGTCGGATGGAATTGTCCCGCCTGCTCGTAGGGGGCTTTGCCCGGCCACCCGACCTTCTTGACGTCCTTGAAGTCCGTGTCAGAGAGGTAGACTTCGCCCTGGACGTTATCGGCGACAATGACCAGCGGGAGTTTTCCATCGCGCACGAGAAGGTCCGCGCCGTGGAGATTGCCTTCACTGAGAGCAGGGTCTCCGTCGACGATCCAGGAGCGTTTGAGTTGGTCAGCGAACGCGACCCATCCAACGTTTTCGAGGCCCCAGTAGACGGTGTCACGCTGGGTGTCGACGACCAGCGTGCCGTGGGCACCGGGAACCTTCGGTTGTGCGGTTTCGGGGACTGGGAGCACTTCTTTTACGGCAACGAAGGTCCATCTCCCCTCCCCGGTTGCGGGTTGGGTTAGACCTTTTGGAGCCTGCCCCTCGGCCTGGAAACGGAGGGGTTCTGCCGCTGGAGCGTCGTGGTCATGGTGTGCATGTCCGACGTCGTGGGCTATTAGGTTTGTGAGTCCCGGCAGGACGAGAGCCGTCAGGAGGTAGCTGAGATGGCGAGCTTTCATGGTTCAGAATAGGTCGGCAGCATTCCAGAATCCTTATACTGATGAAAAGAGAATCTTTTACCGCTGGGAGGCAGCGTATTGAGCCAAAGTGAACGTTGCCCTCGGGACGTTGAAGGAAGGCGCCAAAGAATCCCTTCCGCCAGGGTTGGGGGTTGCCGCGGTGGCGCCGGATTAACCGAGTTCCCAGCCCGGCTTGGGCTCTTCGTCGAGACTGCCTCGCTGACCCGAAGCGAGGCGGCGTTCCGCGATGACTCCGACCATGCCGGCGTTGTCCGTGCACCAGGAGGGTTGGGCGAGTCTGAGCTGGATCTTCTCCCGGGCACAGGCGGCGGCCAGCGCGGCCCGCAGGCCGCCGTTGCAGGTGACCCCGCCGGAAGCAGTGATACAGCGGCGTCCCAGGCGGCGGGCAGCTCGAATGGATTTGGCAACCAGCACGTCCACGATGGCCGCCTGAACAGATGCGCAGAGATCCCGGATTCTTTGCCCATCCTCCAGGAGCTCAGGGTTGTCCCGCAGGTGGTAGCGAACCGACGTTTTTAATCCACTAAAGGAGAAATCATCATCCGGGTCCTTGAGCTTGGGCCGCGGGAAGGCGTGGGCCGCGGGATTGCCCTCCCGGGCCAGCTGATCCAACACGGGTCCACCGGGATAGGGCAGGCCGATGAGCTTCGCCACCTTGTCGAAGCACTCGCCGGCTGCATCATCGACGGTTCCCCCGAGGAGTCGGTGATTCAGGGGCTCCGGGACATCAACCAGGAGGGTATGGCCACCACTCACGATGAGGGCAATATTCGGCTGGAAAGCCTCCCACTCGGCGCGAGGTGGATCTCCTCCGATCCACGGCGAAAAGAGATGAGCTTCGTGGTGGTGGATTCCCAGGAAGGGAATATTGAGGGCGGTGGCCATCCCCTGCCCTGCCTTGAGTCCCATGAGCAGGGCGCCTGGGAGGCCGGGGCCGCGGGTTGCGGCGACCGCATCGAGTTGATCGGCCCGCAGGCCGGCGACTTCGAGCGCCCGACGGCTCACCAGCGGGAGTTGCCTGAGGTGTTCTCTCACCGCGAGCTCGGGAACCACCCCCCCGTAGATGGCATGCAGATCTATTTGAGAAGCCACGACATTGGACCGAATGACACCGTCCACGAGGACGGCGGCGCTGGTCTCGTCGCAGGAAGATTCGAACGCGATGAGTTTCACGAGCCGGAAACGGGGGCCCCTGGCTATCGGGTGCTGACGGCCTCTTCCGCGGTGCCGCTCGCGATGACAGATGTATCCGGTTTTCCTGGAGTCCTTCTGGAGAAGAGCTCGATACCCCGAAGGACCTCCAGAGCCCGGTCCAGCTGGGGGTCAGGAGTGTTGCGGAGTTCCTCCTGCACGGAGTCGGGCATGCCCTCCAGTGCGCCGCCGGCCCGGAGCAGTCTGGCCCGTTCCTGGGTCTCGGTCATGCGAACCTCGATGTCGGGCGCCACGCCAACCGTATGAATCACCCGGCGATTGGGGGAGTAGTATTTTGCCGTGGTGAGGCGAAGGGCATCACCGCTGGGAAAGGGTATGATCTTCTGGACGGATCCCTTGCCAAACGTGCGTTCGCCGATGAGAACGGCATGTGCGACACCATTGGTGGTGCTGTCCTGCAGGCAGGCGGCGACGATCTCGGAGGCACTGGCGCTGTTGGGGTTCACCAGCACCGCCAGAGTGAGGTCGGAATAACGACCGCGTCGCAGCGTCCGGTATTCCGAGCGGTCTTCTGCGCGGCGCCCTTCCGTGGTGACCACGAGCTGGCCGCGGGGCAGAAAGCGCTCGCAGACCTCGTAGGCTTGTTCCAGCAACCCGCCCGGATTGGATCGCAGATCGAGAATCAGCGACTTCATCCCCTGCGCAGAGAGTTTCTTCAGCGCCTCGTCCAGCTCGGTGCTGGTTTGCTCCCCGAACTGCACGATGCGCACGTAACCGATCCCTGCTTCGATGGGTTCAAATTTGCTGCTGCCGTTCTGATCCTTCACGGTATCGACCTGGATCACTGCACGTTCCAGTGTCAGTTCGCGTTCTTCGCCCGTGGAGGGACGACGCATGACGAGGTCGATGCTGCTGCCGGGTTTTCCCCGCAGCAACCCCACGGCTTCCTGGACGCCGAGGCTTTCGGTGGTTTGACCTGCGATCTTGATGATCTGGTCTCCTGGCATGATCCCAGCCTTGAAAGCCGGAGTGTTCTCCATGGGAGAAAGAACGGTGAGGATCTCATCGCGAACCCCCACCACCATGCCGACTCCACCAAAGGAGCCCTCCGTGTCTTCGCGAAGTTCGTCGAACTTTCTCGCGTCCATGAACTCACTGTGGGGGTCCAGGCTCGAGAGCATGCCCCGCAGTGCCCGTTGGATCAGTTCGCGGTAAGTGAGGTCCTCACCATCGACATAGTCTTTGCGTACCCGTTCCAGAGCGCGGGTGAACAGTTCCATGTTCTGGTAGATGTCGTCGGTGGCTGCGGTTTCCGCCGAAGCCATATAGATCCGAGCTCCTACCCAGAGGTTCAGGATAAGGGCCAGTGTCAGTGCCCCATACGAAAGTCTTCTCATCATGCTCGTGATTTCGTTGGTGCACACACTAGGGCCCCCGGTGGGCTTTGGCAAGGCGTCCACCCCGGATGATTTTCCGGGCATCCGCATGGGGGTTGCCGCCACTTTTAGCCCGGCGCGGAGTCCCGCCGCCTCCGGCCCCGGCTGCTGGTGGAGCGCCCGTGCGGAGCAATCCGGCTTGCTGAATTGCTGTTGTAAAGATTTGCCACGATGGCCCCTTAGCCATTAGTGTGCCTGCCCTACACCCGATTAATTCTATGAACAAGAATTCACCCAAGACCCCGTCTGGATCCATGACCCGGCGGGATTTTCTACGTAACTCTTCGCTGATGGCGGGAGCTGCAGCGATCAGCGCCCCGTCGATCCTGAACGCGCAATCCAAGCAGCCGTTGAATGCCGTGATCGTGGGCGTTGGCGGCCGCGGTGGTGGTGCAGGTGCCAATTTCCTGGAAGCCGCCAAGATCGCCGGTGCTGAAGCCAAAATCGTTGCGGTGGCGGATGTCTCCGCCCGTCAAGCCAGTCGGGGTCGACAGGAATTCGGCGTGCCGGAAAACAAGTGCTTCAGCGGCTTCGACTCCTACATCAAGGCGATGGAAGAGCCCGGGGTCAATTATGTGATCCTGGCGACCCCTCCCGGATTCCGTCAGGTGCACTTCCGCAAGGCCGTTCAGTTGGGCAAGCACATCTTTACAGAGAAGCCGGTGTGTGTGGACGCTCCCGGAGCCCGGCTCATGTATGCGGCCGGTGAGGAGGCCTTGAAGAAGAACCTGAAAGTGGCGGCCGGCACCCAGCGTCGGCATGGCGACAATTATGTGGAGACCATCAAGCGCATCCATGACGGGGCCATTGGTGACATCACTGCCTTGCGCGCCTACTGGGTGAATGGTGGTCCTATCTGGCACCGGGGCGAGAACGGCTCCACGCCTCTCGAGGTTCAGGTGAACAACTGGTATCACTACATCTGGCTCTGCGGCGACCATATCGTGGAGCAGCATGTGCACAACCTGGACGTGGCGAACTGGGTGAAAGGCGAGCACCCTGTGAAGGCTTGGGGCATGGGAGCCCGCCAGATGCTGGGGAACAAGCCCGGAGAAATCTGGGACAACTTTGCAGTGGAGTTTGAATACTCTGATGGCGTGCGTTGTTCCAGCTACTGCGGCCAGGTCAAGCGCAGCTGGGCCTCCGTCAGTGAGGCGGTTGTCGGCAGCAAAGGCACGGCTGATCCCGGCGGCAGCATTCGTCCCAAGGAAGGACAGGCCTGGCGTTATCGCGGGCAGAAGATCAGCGACTATGTGCAGGAGCACGTGGACCTGATCAATGCGATCCATAATGACACGCCGCTCAACGAGGCCAAGAACGTGACGGACAGCACCTTCACGGCTGTGCTCGGTCGCGAGGCGGCCTACAGTGGAAATGGCGTGGGCTGGGATGAGCTGCTCCAGTCGAATTTCCGTTACGGACCTGACGCGCTTTACGACGAGAACCCGGATGCAGCCGCGAAGATGAAATTCGGCGACTTCCGCACGCTCACTCCCCCGTTGCCGGGGACGCACAATATCCTTGCAGACCCGCCGGTTGTGTAAACCGTAGCGCCCGCGAGGCGCAGAGTACTACTGCAAGCGACAAAACCGCCGCTTTCTCTTGGAGAGAGCGGCGGTTGTCTTTTTTAGGCTGTCGCGGTGTCGAACCGGCCTAGACGGACCAATCCGGCCGCTTGCGCAAATGGGCCACGTAGGCACCGTCCACCCCGTCGCGGAATGGAAGAAGCTGCCGTTCCCTGACCAGGGTGAAATCCGGGTGGTCGGCAATGAATGCATTGACGACGTCCTCATTCTCCTCTGGCTCCAGGCTGCAGGTGCTGTAGATCAGCGTCCCCCCGGAGTTGAGCGGAGCTGCCGCTTGCTCCAGCAGCTCCCGTTGCATCTCGGTGAGCTGCTTCATTTGGTCTGGCTGGAGTCTCCAGCGCGCCTCCACCCGGCGTCGCAGCACACCGGTATTGGAACATGGAGCATCGACCAGCGCCCGATCAAACCGCAGCCCCCCTGCCCCTCCGGTTTGATCTGGGGTCAGGAGCTCGGGTTCGATGCAGTTGACTCCCAGCCGAGTGCAGTTTTGCTGGAGCAACTTGAGCCGGGCCTCGGAGTTATCGCGTGCGACGATCAGCGCTTGGTTGTCGACCTTGGCCGCAATGGCGGTGGCTTTGCCGCCTGGGGCGGCACACAGGTCCAGGATGCGTTCGCCTGGTTGGGGGTCCAACCACTTGACTGCCAGCAGTGTGCTGGGGTCCTGCACATAGAAGCACCCTTCCTTGAAGCTCGGCAGGTTCGTGAAATTACTCCCTTTCCGGAGCTTGAACACCTGGTTCTCACCGACCCACTCAAGGCGGACGAAATCGTATTCGACCCGTTCATCGAGCCGCCAACGTTCCACCAGCCGACCCGGGTCTATCTTGATGGTATTGACGCGCAGGTAGACCTCGGCGGGTTTGTTATTCCATTCCAAAAGGCTGCGGACCTCGTTTTCGCTCCATCGACTCATCCAGCGTTCCACCAGCCACGCGGGATGGGACCAACCCACTGAAGGTTCCGTTTCCTTGAGACGTTTCAACTCAGCCTTAAGCGAATCGCGATCGCGGATGCAGTTGCGCAGCAAGGCATTCACAAAGCCGCTTTGACCTCCAAGCCCCAGCTTGCGGGTCAACTCCACAGATTCATTGACGATGGCATGGTCGGGGACCCGGTCCAGCCAGAAGAGCTGGTAGACCCCGACCCGGAGCAGGTTCTGCAGCCCGGGCTTTTGGGCCCGGCCGTCTGTTTTGTTCGAGATGATCCAATCCAGAAGCAACCGCCAGCGGCAGACGCCGTAGACTAATTCCTGGCACAACGCCCGGTCCGGGCCTGTCAACCTTGGCAACGCATCCCCCAACAAGAGATCCAGATGAACCTCTTTGGCCTCAGCCCGGGCCAAAACGGCGCAGGCAATTTCTCTTGGTTTCTCGTTATTCACACTTTTATAGTTCACGTTCTAACACGGCCCGTTAAGAAATAGCAGCTTTATGAAGGAAGAACTGGAGAAATTGGTCGCAGCAGGGAAGATCGGGCGGCAGCACCTTGAGCCGCTTCTGCAGCTCATCCAAGGCGGCTACTGTGTCCACAGGAGTTGGGGTTTCGGTAGAATCACGACTGTGGACACGGTGTTTTCGCGAGCCCTGATCGATTTTCAGGGCAAGGAAGGTCACTCGATGGATTTGGCCTTTGTTGCCGAGTCACTCAAGCCGATTCCCCCCACCCACATTCTGGCTCGCAAGGCCGCTGATCTGCACGGTGTGCGCCAGATGGCCGCTGTGCACCACTTGGAACTGATCCAAATCGTGCTGGAAAGCTTGGGCGGTCGCGCCACGGTCGACCAGATCCAGCAGGTGCTTGTTCCGGACGTTATTGAGGACGACTGGAAGAAATGGTGGGAGGTGGCCCGTCGCGAGATGAAGAAGGACGGGCATTTTATTGTTCCGCTGAAGAAGAGCGAACCCATCGTCTACCAGGACCGGACCATTTCCCTGCATGACCGGTTGATGGGGGATTTCAGGGCAGCCCGGGGGCTGAAGGCGCGCCTGGTGGTGGCTGCCGAACTGCTCAAGAGCCTTGAGGATTTGGATGATGCGGCAGCTGCCGTCACTGAGGCCCGGCAGATCCTGAACAATGAGATCAAGTCGCACCAGCAGACGCAGCCTGCCTTGGCCTTGGAGGCGATTTTTCTCCGTGACGAGTTGGTAGCCGGGGCGGAGCTGGCGGCTGTGGAAGGTCAGGTCACCGACGCCCAAGTCTGGGAGCAAAACCAAAAGATAGCCGCTATCTTTGAGGCGATGCCGGCCGCCAAACACCGCGTGGCGTTGCTGTCTTTCCGCGATGCAACGCCGGATACCTGGTATGAGCTTCTGCTTGGGATCCTGAATGCCCTCCCGGCAAGGCTTTGTGGAGAATGCGCGCGCCTGCTCATCCAGGAAGGCAAGCTTTCTGACTTGAAGGAGCTGCTGAAGCGGTTGATTTCACAGCATACCGCCAACAGCGAATTACTTCTCTGGCTGGGCCGGGAGCGCTCCGGGGCCTTTGCTGATGTGCTCGGTTCAGAGGTGTTCCGCTCAATGCTCACTGCCATGGAGCGCGATCAGTTCAACGAGAAGCGGTCAAACCGCCTCCGCGACTTTATTCTTGATGATCACGACCTGGTGCCGGACCTGATTGAGTCCGCCGACATTGAGATTGTGAAGGATCTGGTCAGGGCTTTGCAGTTCTCCCCGAGCTTCGATGACATGGACAAGCGTTCGCTGCTGGGGCGCATCGTAAAGATCTTCCCGTCCATCCAGAGCTTGATCTCCGGAGAGCAAACCAAGCACGACTCCAGCCTCTTTGTTTCCTGGTCGAGCCTTGAACGCCGCAAGGATGAATACACCGAGCTGGTGCAAAAGAAGATTCCGGCAAACTCCAAGGAAATCGCCATTGCGAGGAGCTACGGGGATTTGCGAGAGAACCACGAATACAAGGCGGCCAAGGAAATGCATCGTATTCTCATGACGCGCAAGCACGAGCTGGAAACCCAGCTCTCGAGGGCGCGCGGCATCAACTACTCCGATGCCAGCACCGATGCGGTTAATATCGGCACGCTGGTGACGGTCACGGATACGGAATCGCAACAGAGCGAGCGTTACTCTGTGCTCGGCGCGTGGGATTCGGACGCTGAACGCGGGAAGATCAGTTATCTCAGTCCCCTGGGGCAGTGCCTGCTGAATCATGCCGTAGGAGACGAGGTTCAATTCGAAATCGAGGGTCGACGCAGGTCCTACCGGATCAACGCGATTGAAGCTTATCCGGAGGAAGCCCAGCCCGCCCCCTCCGTCCCAGCCTCTGAGACCGCCTCGGAAGCAGATGCAGCTCTGGGCTAAGTCCTGGTCCTGATTGGTGCTTTGGATTCACCCTGTGTCTAACCGGCACGGGGTGAACGTTTTATGGGGGTAGGGATCACCTGCGTCCGGCACGAAAAACTGTCCGGTCTGCCCCTTCCAGAGAAGGCCTGTTAGAGTATGTTGCGTGAGTCAGGAGATGCCATGGTCAAGGTGGTTGAGAGGAAGCTGGGACGGGAAAGGGCCGCGGGTTTGGCCTGGGGCGACCAGACCATTGAGATCGATCCGCGTCAGGCCCCGCGCTCCTATCTCGGCACAGCCATTCACGAGTTGCTCCATCAGGTATTCCCGGAAAAGAGCGAGACCGCAATTCGACGGGGTACCGCCACCATGACACGGGTCCTTTGGCAACTGGGGTATCGCAGGTTCGGTTCAAGCCCCGGTAGCAGCGCGAAGCGTGGGGTAGCAGGAGGGACAGGTCGGGGCCGGCTTGTGCGGCCACCGCGTCGGAAAGGTTAGTTGCTGAGAGCGTAATCAGTGCGGTAGGACTCGGTTACAGCCCAGAGGTTCAGCGGGTAAAGCAGGCCTTTGAAACGGATGAAGCGGGCGCTTCCATCTGCCATTGCATAGTTGGAACCGCCACTCCCCTCCCCTCGCTTTACCACCGAATGCCGGCCGCGCTCGATCTCGGTAACGTCATTGCCCCGTCCTCCACGGGACGGCTCCAGCAGATCCATATAGAAGTGGTCTGAATCAGATTTCTTTTCGCCCAACACAATCGTGTCCGAGGGCAAACGGATACCTGATAGGGGCATGGCCTGATTCGGGGTGCCGCCAACGCTGTAGCCTCCACGGCTGTTTTCCGCGAAATAATCATTCCAGCCGTTAATGATGTGACTGCGGAAGGCGTCATCGGGATCCGTGCTTTGGTTGGTCCGCGAGCGGGAATCCTGGAGTGCCTGTTCCCGGGGACGATCTCCCGGGCAGCGGAGCATGACAGGGCTCTCATAGTAGGATAGCAGCTGAGTCGGCCAGCGTCCGCGGCTGCGACGCTCCGGGTAACGGTCTTCATTGTCCCCGGCGTAAAGGTAGGCCGCCAGGCTGACTTGCTTGAGTCTGTTCAGGCAGCGAATGGACTGGGCCTTCTCCTTGGCTCTGGCCAGTGCAGGAAGCAGCATTCCAGCAAGGATGGCGATGATCCCGATTACCACCAGGAGTTCGATTAACGTGAATGCATGGAGTCGCTTCGGGCAAGGCATGGGCTTGGAGTAGCCTGAAAGAAACCCTCGCAATGCGCAACCGTGCAGTCCCGCATCCTGCTGAAGTCCGGAGGTGACTCCGATGGCAGGCTCATGGCAGATTCCGCCTGGCATCTGCAGAAACTCAATATGGGGACATTTCCAACGCGTCGTTCCAAGGTGGTCCTTTTTGTCCTGGAAGCTCTCAATTCCGTGGCGGTAGGCCTGTATTACACCTACCTCTTCTGGTTCATGCAGGAGCGTTTTGGCTACGGCGACCGCGAGAATCTGGCCATCGCAGCGTTGAACGGCCTGATCTACACTTTCTGTGCCTGGCAGGGCGGACGGCTCGGACAGCGGCTCGGCTACCTGTCCACCTTGTTGGTTGGGACTGTTGTCATGGTGGTGTGTCTGGCTGCCGCGATTCTAGTGGACGCGGCCAGCCTGATCCAAAACACTGCGGGTTGGCAGGTGTTTGTGCTTTCGATCTGGACGCTTGGCGTATCGGTAACGTGGCCGGCACTGGAGGCGATGGTGACTGATGGAGAAGCGCCGCAGCAACTTCCGCGCATGGTCGGGCGCTATAACGTGACTTGGGCCAGCGGCTGGGCCGTAGCCTATTTCGGTGGCGGTGCGATGCTGGAGGGACTGGGATTGCGCAGCGTATTTGTCATTCCTCTGATCATCCATGTCGTGCAGATCGGGCTGATACTCCGTCTGCGATCGCAGGGAAGGCCTGCCGCTGAGGCCGGGTGCAGCGGGCCATCCGACCAGCAGGATGCCCCCCGGGCCCACCTGCCGCACCCCGACTCCGGCCTGTTCCGGAAGATGGGGTGGATTGCCAACCCTTTCGCCTATCTGGCGATCACGGCGCTGGTGCCCGTGATTCCCTCCCTGGCGTCCGAGCACGGTCTCAATCCCACTTGGGCCGGCATATTCTGCTCGACGTGGTTTTTCGCCCGGCTCGCGGCGTTTGTCGTGCTTTGGCAATGGCCAGCGTGGCATTACCGGTTCCGCTGGTTGTTCGGTTCGATGGTGCTACTGATCGTATCCTTCGCCGGAATACTCTTTTCATCCACCCTCCTGAGCCTCTTCGGCTGCCAGATTCTGTTCGGCCTCGCTGTCGGGCTCATTTACTATTCTTCCCTGTATTACTCCATGGATGCCGGGGATCAAAAGGGCGAGCACGGCGGCATTCATGAGGCTGCCATTGGGGCGGGAATTTTCGCCGGCCCTGCGATTGGTTACCTCGCTCTTGTCGCGTTGCCGGATTCTCCCCACGCCGACACCTGGGCCGTCAGTGCCGCACTCTGTCTGGGGGCTGTCTGGCTTGCAGCGGCCAGATATGGTTCCCGCTCCAATGCCGTCCCCCCTGCCCTGCAAAAGAATCCGTGTGCGTAAGGTCTTGCCAAGGCCCCCAGCTTTGCCTAGAGCATCAGGTTTTGAGACGCTATGGGACTACTTGAAGGAAAAATCGGACTGGTGTTTGGCGTAGCCAATAAACGCTCTATCGCCTGGGCCATCGCCCAAGCCTGGGCCAAAGAGGGCGCACGCCTTGCATTCACCTATCAGGGCGAACGGCTGAAGGACAACGTGGAGGAACTCGCGGGCACCTTCGGCGAAGATACGCTGATCATGCCCTGCGATGTGACCAAGGACGAGGACATCGACCGTGTCTTCGGCGAGTTCAAGGCCCGCTACGGCAAACTGGATCTCCTGCTGCATTCGGTCGCTTTTGCTCCGCGTGCTGCGTTGGAAGGCCGGTTTGTGAACACCGACCGGGATGCCTTCCGCATCGCCCATGACGTCAGTGCCTATTCGTTGGTGGCACTCTCGCGTGCCGCCGCTCCGCTGATGACCGACGGGGGCAGCATCGTGGGCATGAGTTACTACGGCGCCGAGAAGGTCGTTCCCCACTATAATGTGATGGGCGTGGCCAAAGCCTCCCTGGAAGCGAGCACCCGCTATTTGGCCTACGATTTGGGGCCGCAGAAAATCCGCGTCAACTGCATCAGCGCAGGCCCGGTTAACACTCTCGCAGCTCGTGGAATCGCGGGCTTCAATGACATGCTGCGGCACTACGAGGCCAAGGCTCCCCTGAAGCGGAACCTGGTCCCCGAAGAGTTGGGGGCCACGGGGGTCTTTCTGGCCAGCGAAGGATCGGCCGCCATCACGGGCCAGGTCATTTACGTCGATTGCGGGTATCAGATCATGGGGATGTAACCCGCTCGGCGGCACAATGCGCTCGAAGATCAGAAGGGCGGTCGTGCTCCTGGCTGCGCTTGCGCAGGTTGGCTCGGGTGCCTTGGCGGCACCGGTCAGGACAGGCCTGACCACACCGCAGGACACGGGGATGAAGCAACTGGTCTACATTGGTGGCTACTCCAGCAAGGAAGCTCCAGGTATCCGGGCGGCGGACTTTGACCCGGCCACCGGTGAGCTCTCCCGCCTGCGCTTGGCTGCAGAGATCACCAACCCTTCCTTCCTCGTGGTGCATCCCAACGGGAAGGTGCTCTATGCCGTGAGCGAAGTCGGCGCGGGCACCGGACGGTCCGGCGGCCTCGTTAGCGCCTTCTCTGTCGACCGTTCCACAGGCCTCCTCCATCTGCTCGGGTCCATGGACACGGAAGGCGGCGGCCCATGCCACGTTTCTGTGGATCCTTCCGGCCGATGCCTTTTTGTCGCGAACTACGGCGGCGGCAGCACAGTTTCCTATGCTCTCGATCCGGCGGGGGCCATAGCGGGCCGGGCCTCCTTCATCCAGCATGAGCAACGTCCGGGGCAGCGCGCAGATCGGCAGGAAGGTCCCCACGCCCATGGGGTTCATCTGGATCCATCATCGCGCTTCCTTCTCGTGCCCGACCTCGGCCTGGACCAGATTGAGGTTTATCGAGTCTCGGGGGACACTGCGGAGCTGACGCTGGTCAACCATTTCCAGCTGCCTGCTGGCTCCGGGCCGCGTCACCTGGCTTTCCATCCCACCATGCCGGTGGCCTATGGAATAAACGAACTGGATTCGACCATTTCAATCATGGCCTGGGATGACCAAGCAGGCACCTTGAGGGCGGTTGAACGTGTCGGCACGTTGCCGGAGTCGTTTTCCGATCCTAACACCACCGCTGAGATTTCGGCTCATCCGTTCGGGCAGTTTGTGTTCGCGTCGAACCGTGGACACGACTCGATCGCCGTGTTTCGGGTTCAGCCCGGGAGCGGGTTGCTGCGACCTTTGGGGCATGTGCTTTCAGGTGGGAAAGTCCCACGGTTCTTCACCTTGGACCCCTCCGGCCGCTGGTTGCTGGCAGCCAACCAGCAGAGTGGGTCTTTAGTCGTGTTCCCGTTGGACTTGGAAGCAGGCATGCCAGCCACCAGTCTCCCGCCCGTTAATACTCCCTCCCCGACCTGCCTCGTCTTCGTGCCCTAAACAGCCGCAGGGCGCTTTGGTCGTCCTCCCCTGGATGGAGGTTGAAGCTCCGTTATGAAACGGGCTCTTAAAGCAAAAAGAGCACCGCCCTTGGGGCGGTGCTCTTTGAAACACTAGCGCTCGGGATTTAGATTTCCCAGCCCTTGCGATTGTTGCGCTTCACGAACTGCGCTGCCGCATCCAGGTTCTTCGAACGCATGTTCGGCCCATCCCACTCCATGCGATGGCCTTCACCGACGCGCAGGGCGATGCAACCCAGCAGGATGATCTCGGTGAGGTAGGCAGCGATGTCGAAGTTGGAATAGGCCGGTGTGCCGTCCTTCATCATCGCAAACCACTCGTCCATGTGACCAGGGGACCGCGGAATCGTCTGCGGCACATCCTTGGCTGCATCATGGTTGGCACCGGAGCGGTATTCTTCCTCGCCCTTCATGCAAAGGTCGAAGCGTGCACCGTAGTCATCCGGGGAGAAGAGCTTGCCCTTTTCACCGATCACCAGGCAGCCGCTGCCCGGGAGGCTGCCACGGGTCATGATGACTTCCTTCACCACTTCAGGGCTCGGACGCAGCGGGCTGAGTTCGTCGCCGGGGTTGCCGTCATACCACCAGAATTTCAGCGGCGGCAAACCATCACGCTCAGGGAACTCAAAGCGGATGCGGGAGGTCTTGGGGAACGTCTCGAGATAACTCCGGGAATTCAGCTCGCATTCCACCACATCCGGGAATCCAAGCTTGAGGGCCCGGAATGGCATGTTGACGGTATGGCAGGCCATGTCGCCCAGCGCACCAGTACCAAAATCATACCATCCGCGCCATTGGAAGGTGTGGTAGATGCTTTCCTTGTAGGGGCGGTCCGCTGCAGGCCCAAGCCAGCAATCCCAGTTCAGGTTGGCCGGAATCGGATCGGCACCAGCAGGCCGGTCATATCCTTGACGCCAAACCGGACGGTTCGACCAGACGTGCAACTCCAGCGGCTTCCCAATCACACCCGCCTGAATCACTTCGACCGCGCGGCGAAGACCGTCCTCAGAACTGCCCTGGTTGCCCATCTGGGTCGCCAGGTTGTGTTCCTTGGCGAGCGCGCGCATCATGCGGGCCTCAGTCACATTCTGGGTAAGCGGTTTCTGGCAGAAGCAGTGTTTCTTGCGGCGCATCGCGCGGATCGCTGCCCCACCGTGGTTGTGATCAGGAGTCGAGACCGTCACTGCGTCAAACTTGATCTTGCCGCTGTCGAGATCGTCAAAAAGCTTGCGGTAGTCCTGATACTTGGCCGCCTTGCCAAACTGCTCGCCCTTCTTGTTGAGCGTGTTCATGTCCACGTCAACCATTGCAACCACGTTGCCCAGACGGCCGGCGTCACTGCTGTCGCTGTCGCCCTTGCCGCCAACACCGATACAGGCCACGTCGATCTTGTCGTTGGCGCCCAGCACCTGCCCAATGTAAGGGAAGGCCATTACGGCCGTGCTGGCAGCAATGCCGGTACGGCTGAGAAACTGACGTCTATTTAATGCGTTCATGTGTAGGGATTTCTCCATGGGTGAATATGCGTGAAACGCGTCGGTATTACGCTTTTGCCCTAGTCTAAACAAGGCTTTTGTTCCTGACACCGTGTTTGGACGTCACCCATCTCCATTTCATTCAAAACTGAAGACCGGATCGGTCAATACCGGCGGGAATCGCTTCAGTGGCGGGAGCGGCTTCCGAGCCCATTCATGAACCACTTCCGGCATTGGAATATTCCTCATCACCCCCCCCCCTGAACGACACCCGTCAACGGCCGTTAGTGA
>JBMTVN010000072.1:0-15045 GCA_049451415.1 Limisphaerales bacterium
CCGCCGCCCTGCTCAGCCTGAGCCTCATCCCCCTCGCCTTCGCCCGCAAAAAAAAGAATAACCACCCACCCACCTCGCAAAAGTAGAGTCCCACGCAGAACCACTGGAATTCGCCCACGCGAATTCCAACCGAAGCCCGCTCCAGCGGGCGACAGACCGTTGCCGCAAGGACGCGGCACCGCCGGGGACCTGCCCTGAGTCGGAGATCCTGAGCCAACCGGTGTCCGCCGGGAGTCGAAGGACCTGTCGAAGGACCTGTCGAAGGACCGACCCGCCCCTACCCCTTACCGCTTTGCGCTATGCGCTTCCCGCTCTGCGCTTACCCCTTACCGCTATGCGCTTCCCGCTTTGCGCCCTGCGCCACGCGCTCCAATAACTCGTAGTCAATCAGCGCATACATCAACCGGCCGTCCCGACGTCGCACGACCTCCCCATTCCCATCCAGCCGGACAATAATGTGCTCCGGCTTCATGTCCAAAACACCGTAGCCCGCCTCCGCCAAGTCCCGCTCCACCTCGGCCATCGTCTCCACCAGTAAATGATGCGCCGTGCGTGAATTCCTCCCCTCCACCGCCTGCCTCATGTCCAAACCCCGGATCCAGCCATACACCACGATATACTGCCGGTGAATGTCCAAACACCCCTCAGGAACCTGCGCCTGCTTCAACGCAAAACGCTCCTCACTCCGACCCGTCTGCCACACTTCCAAACACTTGGGCGGTGAATACACCGCCAGCGGTCGCTTGGTATAAATCCTCCGCCCACCGCCAACCCTTGCCGACCTCAAATCCTCCAGGGTCGCAAACTCCTCAAAGGGACATTTGAACTCCACATTCGGCCGCAACTGCCGCGTCACGGTATCCACCGGGATATCCTCACCCACCCGGTTGTATCGTACCACCAACTCCAAACTCCGCCCCCCAACCGGCTGCGTCTGCGCATGATAAATGGTGCTCGTCCCCCGTAACCGATCCCGATGCGCCTTGAACCAAACCGGACTCAACCACTTCTCCGGAAGCAAATGCTCCACAAAAGGCCGACCATGCACCGTCAGAAATAAATCCCCGCCCTCCGCAGTCTGCGCATGAAAATATTCCAACCCCAAAATCACCCGGTGCCGGAAATCCAACGACCGCCCGCCACCCGCCACCAAGGGATCACCAGTCGGTAAAGACTCTCCTGATATCGACATGCACATTCTCTCCTGGCTAACCAACACGGTTCCACGGATTCGCGTCCGGCCAGCAACCTGACAGATCAAGCTCGGTAAATCAATAGAGTCAGCGGACCTAATGCCCCGCCAACCCCTCCCCCAATTCCCGCACCCGATCCGGAAACCGGCAGGCATCACACAACGCGTTGCTGTGACCACAAAAATCCCGCACCACCTGCAGCAAACCCTGCTGCCGCGCCGCCGTCCAGCGCACCCCACCCATCCCCCCCGCAAATAACCGCATCCGCGCCAACCGTAACACCGCGTTGTCCTGCGCCGAAGGCCAGGCCAAATACCGACGCTCAACCTCATCCCTGACCCCCTCACTCCGCCCCACCGTCGCCCGCATCCAAAACCACGGCAAAATCACGTTCTGCGCCAAATCCGTCACCCTCGTCACACCCAACAACGGCCGCGCCTCCGCCATCTCCCCTGAAGTCAGCGTCCAGTGCCGCTCCCAGAACAGATCCTCACCCGCCTGTAACACCTCCAACAAACCTGACGCCAACCGGCTGTCCCGACACGGCGTGCCCAGCCAAGCCTCCAGTCGCCTCACCCAATCCATCCGCCATAGCCAATGCGCCGCCAGTGCAACCCGACGTTGTGGATGATTCGCCGGCCTCACCCCACTCATCCTCCACAAGCACGCCGGCAACACCTGCCCCTCCAATGCATGCCGCTCCCGCCACCAAATGTCCCACAAGCGACGCAAATAGCCGCCACTCCCCTTACTCCTCCGCCCCGATACCGGCGGCAGCAAACCCGCCACCCCCAACATCCGCGCCTGCAACTCCTCCACACCCAACCCCGCCGACCTGAGCACCTCAACCCGCTCCGCCAGACGGCGCATCGGCCAGACATTATGCTGATACCCCAGCGCCGCACACATCCCCTCCCACAAAGCCCGCTCCCACCCCACCTGCCTCGCCCGCACTCCCAACTCCATCGCCTTGCGCTGAAACCGAAACATCGCCGCCCCCTCCACCAAACCCGCCAATGCCCCCTCCCCCAACCGCGACAACCCCGATGCACACCGCCCGATCACGTTGTCCGGCAAACCCGGATCCAAATCCACCCAAGCCACAATCTCCTCCAACGGCGCATCGAGACACCCACCCATCACCACCACCGGAATCCCCTCATGCACCGCAGCATCCCCCTCCCAAACCACATGCAAGACCACCCCGCCATACTCCGGATTGCCCCGATGCCAGTGCCCCACCCAATTCCCCACCCTCGTGTCAATCTCCACATCCCCACGCACCGCCGCACCACCCCCGACCCGAATCACCGCATCCCGAAAATCAGGCCCCCGCATCCCATTCCAAAAACCCGGATGCAACACCTCCACCACATCACCACCAGCCGTCACTAAACACCCCGGCCGCACCCGCTGGTGCTGCCATACCAGTTGCATCAAATGCTCGCTCGGAACCCCCTCCACCGTCTCTCGCAAATAAGACGACTCCAGGGCAACCGAACGCCATGCGGCATACGCTGACGTGGAAAACGAAACCATCCTTGGCCGTTGCTTTTCCGCCCCACCGACTCGAAAGTCAAGCCATGAGTCGATCCATCCAGTCCTTGCGTCTCAAGACCGCCGCAATCCTCACCGCCACACTCCTACTCCCTCTCCCCATACCAGCGAAGACCCCCGATTCGTCCGCCACCAGACGCGATCAAGTCGTCAACACGGTCGAACAAATCATGCCCTGCGTCGTCAATATCGCCACGGAAGAAGTCGTCGAATATCGCGACCCCTTCGCCGAACTCTTTCGCGAATTCTACGGCCTCCACTACCGCAACCGCCCCCGCAGCACCCGCTTCAGCCTCGGCTCCGGCGTCATCATCGACGAAGAAGGCTACGTCCTCACTAACCTCCACGTCGTTCAACGCGCCACCAAAGTCTGGGTCCAGCTCGCCGATGGCCGCGAGTTCGAAGCCGAACCCATCGTCGGCACCTCCCGACGCGACGTCGCCCTCCTCCGCCTCATCACCCCGGACAAGGAGAAGTTCACCGCCATCCAGTTCGCTCCCAACGACGACCTCCTCCTCGGCGAAACGGTCCTCGCCCTCGGCAACCCCTTCGGCCTCGGCGGCTCCGTCAGCCGCGGTATCCTCAGCTCCAAAAACCGCCGCCCCTCCCTCGAGGACCAACCCCTCGCCATCGAGGACTGGCTCCAAACCGATGCCGCCATCAACCCCGGCAGCAGCGGCGGCCCCCTCGTCAACCTCAACGGTCAACTCATCGGCCTCAACGTCGCCGTCCACCGCGAAGGTCAAGGCATCGGCTTCGCCATCCCCATCCGGCAAGTCAGCGAAGCCCTCACCGAAATCTTCACTCCCGAAGTCAAAAACTCACAGTGGTTCGGCGCCCGCTTCCAATCCGCAACGCTCCCCCTCACCATCCACGCCATCGACCGCACCAGCCCCGCCGAAAAAGCCAGCCTCCAACCCGGCGATACCATCACCGCCATCCAAAACACCACCCCGCGCTCCTTCATCCACGCCATGCTCCTCCTCACGCAAAACGAAAACACCCGCCCCCTCGAACTCCAGATCCAACGCCAGGATTCCACCCGCGACATCTCCCTCCAACTCCAACCCCTCGAAACTCTCGTCCAACAACGCACCGGCGCCACAGCCCAGGAAATGGACGCCCTCCTCGCCCAACAGTTCGGACTCCCCCCCAACCAGGGCCTCCTCATCAGCCACGTCCAACCCGACAGCCCCGCCGCCAAAGCCGGCCTCGAGCCCGGTTACGTCATCTCCGCCATCAATAATACCTCCACCCCCAACCTCCTCAGTGCCGCCACCACCCTCGCACCCCTCCCCGCCGACGAACTCATCACCCTCAACGTCATCGTCGAGCGCCAACGCGGCCCCTACCGCCAAATGCAGCAGGCCCGCGTCCAGCTGCGCACTCGCTAAACAAAAGGCCGGCAGCCCACGGCCAGAATCCAGGCGAAAACCACCCCTTTTCACCCACAGGACCAAGCATGAACGATTCCCTGCAGAGCCCCTTGCGCACAAGCAGCAGACCCCCTATGCTCCGCTCCCTGCTCTGGCGCCCCCATAGCTCAAATGGATAGAGCAGCGGTTTCCTAAACCGTTGATCGAGGTTCAATTCCTCGTGGGGGTACCAACTTGCAAAATACTTCCCACCACCCACTTCCGTTGACACCTGTCGTCAGAGCACCTCATTTCCTGCTGATTTGGTGCGTACATTTTGCGTACAAATCTGCCGGAAGAGGGGCCTCATCCCACGCGGTTTCAGATGTCTTCAGGATCCTGTCAAAAGACTCCTCTGTTCAGCGAGAGAGCGCTTACCGGGAATGGGCAAGTTCACGGAATGGGGATTTCAGCGTTGAGGCCCACTGCCTTCTACCCAACTTCCAGGTCGAGGACAACAGAGGCGGCCGTAGAGTTCATGTCACTCAGGCTGAGCGGGGACGGAATCACATCTGCACTGGAGACTATTGTGCCAGGATCACTTGCTGCGGAGTTGGAAGAACCGAGCAGGGTTGGACACGGTTACCTCCAGCTGACCCAAGCTGTTTGGCTCACCCGCCACAGGCCACTGGAGCGAATCCATCGACAGGCTCGACCGCAGTTCAAATCCGGCCGGAACAGTGAACTGCAGGACATTCCCATCAACGCGCTGCCACGTCAGGGTGGGCCGAGGCGGAGGAATCTGAATCGCATCGAAACTGCGCAGGGCAATTTGACTGTAGTCCGTCCCGAAGCCTACGGAGCCCGGCGGCAGACTGGGGGCGCTGCTGATGAGTTGCGGTCGGGATGGCTTGGGCGAGCCAACCCGCCACACCGTGAGGCTCATCTTTGTTCCCACCACATCGAATTGGATGTTGACATCGCCTACGAAAGGATCGAACGACCCCGGTGCAAACACGGTGCCGATGATGCCGGAACTGCCTGGGAGTCCAGAACCGGTGTGCAGGCCAAATTGTGTGACCAGGGCCCAATGGCTTCTTCCGTCGGGTTGAAGATTCGCAGACAAGGCAATATAGGTGCCGGAGCCCACTTGCAGACCTCGAGCCAGAACGCGGATGGACACATCGCCAATCGAGGTAAACTCCTGCGCCACACGGGAACTGGCTCCCTGGGTGGTCAGCACGTAGGAACCATCGCTGACTGTGGCGGTGCTGCCGCGGGTGGATGGCGGGGCCAGAGGTGTTATCCATGTGACCGGGTTGCCATCGGTGGCATCGCCATCTTCGAAGTCCTCTAGGAAGAAGGGCACCTCCACCTGCGCCAAGGCGCCGCCGCCGGCCAGGATGAGGATCGACGAAATAGCCAGAAGTAGCTTTCGTACTTTCCCGATGGGGGTGAGTTTCGGGAATCCGCAGCCTTTGGGGCTGCGTTCCTTTGAGGGGATTCTATTGCTTTTCATATGTTTTTACGGGTGTCTGGTTGTTTACCGAAGTCGTTCAAAATAGCTGGTTTCCTTGCGACGAGGCCCCACGCCGCTATTCCTTGACGCGCATAAATTTCATCCGGGGCAATCATGGCTTCATTCCATCTGGCGACGTTCTCGGATCAGAACGGACATTTATTTTGAGGATCTTCAACACCACCCCGCGTGGCGGCGAACTGGCTTTCGCCGGCTCCACCAGGGAAGAACCCAAGACACATCGGTGCAGCAACAATGGGGCGCATGGCCGGCTGGACTGCTCCTGTGAGCGGCTCGCCGACTGGTCCTCCACGAATGCGCTGTCACCCAACCGGGATCTCAGGATGCCCTCGTAGTGCCCGGCGGGCGGCCGAGCATGGCACGCAAGCCGCGTGTGCTCCCCGGTTTGACCGCATCCTTACGGCCAGGTGTAAAGGGTGAGCACGAGTTCGCCGCGACGGGGAGTTACAGCCAGCGCATTTGAGAAGGTCCTGCGCTGGGAGAGCTGGTGGGACCGAGGTGGTGCTGAGTGCCTGAACTGGGGCGTGCCCGACGCGGATCAGCCTGGAAGCTGAACAGCAAGGAGGCTCCCAGCACGGTGAAGGGATGGGTTCGGGGAAAGTCGGGTAAGAGTCAGCCCCCCACTTCGGCAGATGCCAGAAACCGAATCTCAGCCTCGAACATTAGGGCTGACTGACCTCGGCGGCAGCGATCTCCTCCCAGGAGGGCGCGCGCCAGACCTGCGACCTTTCATCGACCTGGATCGGACGGAAGCCCCCAGGCCACGCCCCGAGGATGATTGCGTCGCCATCAGCAGTCCAGAAACCACCCCTGCCAGCCCCCTTCAAGGTGAGCAGTTCCTGCCAAGTCCCAACATCCCAGAGCTTGGCGCCCTCCACATCCCCAACGCTGGCGGTGAGCAGACGCTTTCCATCCGGGGAGAATGCGCAGTTCCGGATGGCACCCATATGCCCGTGAATGGATTCAATCTGCTCGCCCGTGGCGGCTTTGAACACCCGCACTTCGCCCGCCAATGTGGCTCCAACCACCAATCCGCCATCCGGTGATGTGGCCAGCGACCAGCAGGGAGCCCCCCCCGGAAGACGCTGCCAGGACTCGCTGGGGCTGCTCAAATCAGCGAATAAGATGTCGTTGCTTGTCTGCAGGCCCGTGAACGCCACCTGCCCACCCGCAGCAAAGACCCCAGCGGTGACTGGCTCCTGAATGAACACCACGATCTTCCCGGTGTCCACGTTCCAGAGGCGACCAGAAGCCAGTGCCCCGGTCGCGGCCCCCAGATGATTTCCATCCTCGCTGAAGGAGAGACCCATTACCCCGCCTACATCGCTCTTGAGCTCAATCCAGCGGTCTGGCGTGACGAGATTCGCGAGGTGCACGGTCGTTGAGGAGAACGATTCGCTCCAGGCCAGGAGCTGGCGGGCGTCGCAATAGGCCAAGGCTGTTGGGCGAAGGCCAGATTCCATCGTAATCGCGCCGCGCGCAACGAACTCCGAGCCCTGCAATTCGCGGACGAGAATCTGGTTCGTTCCGTTCCAGGTAATGAAAATATTGGTGCCGTAACTTGCCAACACATTGGTGGAAGCCCCAAGCCCGGGCAGCGAGACCGGGGCGGAGTTCCGTTTGAGATCAATGACTTTGGGCGGCTCGTCAGGTGACAACACCAAGAATCGCGAATGGTCCAGGGGGATAATGGGATCGAAGCCCGGGTTTTGCGGAAAGCGAACGTATTCATGCGTGTCGCTCTGGCCCTCCGTACTCCACAACATGAGGTCGCCGTCCTTGCTCGCGCTGGCGATGAGATGCGTGGCATCCGATATGGCCACAGCAGTCACCTCGTCGCGGTGGCCGCGCAGCACACGCGTTTCGGTCCAGGTGCCTGTATCCCAGCAGCGAAGGGTTTGATCGGCCCCAGCGGAGATCAATTGGCGCCCGTCGCTGGAAAACGCCAAATTGAAAACCGAACCGGTGTGTCCTTCGAGTTGGCGCAGAAGTCGTCCCGTCTCGGCGTCCCAAAGGCGGATGGTGGGCTCATTACCTTCCGAATTCGAAGCCAGCACGCGTCCGTCGGGTGAAAGCGCCAGGGTGGTCACGTCAAAGCCACTTTGCGGTTCGGTCTGCCAAAGCTCCTGGTCGGTGGCAAGGTCGAGGCACTGGATGCTGATGCGTCCTTGGGAAGGGTCAAAGCGCGACAGATAGAGGCGCTGCCCATCGGGGGACAAGTGCGCAGCTCCCTGGTTGAACGCCTGGCGACAACGGATCGAGTGGCGCTTCTCGATCGTGGCGGAAGACACGTTGATCACCGAAACGGCGCCGGTGCCGTCGAATGCACCTCCGTAAATGACCAGCCGGGAACCATCCTGCGAGAACGACAATTCACGGACATGCCACCCTCTATCTTCGGGCGCTCGCCAGAGAGGCGTCTCCCGGCCGGAATCCAGGTCGTACAGGGTGATCCCGTCGGGTTCGGACGTGGCCGCCAGAAGCTGGCCCACCGGCGAGAAGGCCACCCGCCCTGGGAAATGGGGATGGTCGCGATCCACCAACGCTCGAACCCGTCGTCGGCCCGGGACATCCCACAAGTCCACGTGTCCGTCGTACCAACCCACCGCCAGGCGGCTGCCATCCGGAGAAAAGCTGACGGAGAAGCCTCGCGCAGGCCGCTTGGTGAGTGTGGCCAGGGCGCTGCTGCGGGTTCGTTGCCAGAGATAGCGCCACTCCCAGCCACGGAGATCTTCCTCACCGGATTGGGGTCGGTGCCGGTCCAGCAGTCGAAGCGCTCGGCCGAGATTGTTCTGTTGGAGCGACTGCTGGACGAGGTTCATGTCCGCTGCGTAAAGCAACCGCCGAGAATGCTGCTCGCTCTCGATCGCCTTTCGCGCTTGGACGTCCGCCCGTTGACGCTCGGACTCGGCAAGCCGTTGGGCAGCCTCTGCTTCCTGCTGTTTGGCTTGGGCTTGCGCTTTGGCGCCATCAGCGATCATGCGTTGCTCGGATTCCGCTTGGGCCGCCTGGGTGGCCCGGATCGCCTGCCAGGTGCTGACCGCAGCTCCGGTCGTCAACGCCGCCAACACCGCGGTGACCGCGGTGAACAAGAGCTTGTTCCGCCGATAGGCTTTCTGGAAACGATACGCTGCGCTCGGAGGACGGGCAGTGATCGGCTCGTTGTTCAAGTGTCGCCGAATGTCTGCCGCCAATCCATTGGCAGTGTCGTAGCGCCGCGCCCGTTCCTTCTCCAGGCACCTCATCACGACCCAGTCCAGGTCGCCACGCAGGAGGTTCGCCAGCTTGGACGTCTCCACCGAACGCCGTTTCGCCACCGTCGTCAGTTCTTCGCCCCTGAGGGTCGCCAGGCGCGTGCTCGGGCGCGGCGGTTCCTTCTCCCGGATCGTCTTGCGCATCGCGTCCAGCCCCATCGAGACCAGCTCGTTGCCATCAAAGGGGGGCTTGCCGGCCAGCAACTCGTAGAGGAGTACCCCCAGACTGTAGATGTCGCTGCGCGTGTCGATGTCCAATCCGCTCATCTCCGCCTGCTCCGGGCTCATGTAGGCCGGTGTCCCGATGAACTGGTGCAACTGCGTGTAAACCGTGGCGTCGGTCAATCGGCCCTCGGTGGCTTTGGCGATGCCGAAGTCGATCACTTTCGGCACCGGCACGCCGTCGTGCAAAGTCACCAGGATGTTGGACGGCTTGATGTCGCGGTGGATGATGCCCTTCTGGTGCGCGTGCTGGATGGCTTGGCAGACCTTGATGAACAGATCTAGGCGCTCCTTTGTGCTGAGGTTGGCCTGGTCGCAGTACTCGGTGATTCGGATGCCGCGCACCAGTTCCATCACGAAGTAGGGCCGGCCGGCAGCGGTCGTTCCCGCATCGAACACCTTGGCGATGTTGGGATGATCCATCATCGCCAAGGCCTGCCGTTCGGCCTCAAACCGCGCAACCACCGCCTTGGTGTCCATCCCCAGCTTGATGACTTTCAGAGCGACACGACGGCGGACAGGCTCGGTCTGCTCGGCGACATAGACCACGCCACAGCCGCCTTCGCCAACTTCCTCCAGCACTTTGTAGCGGTCAATGGTTGCGCCAACCCCCTCAAAGGCACCCTCTTCCATGCGGACGGTTCTTTCCGAAAAAACGCCGTCCGGATTCTCGTGGCACGCGAGGAGAGATTCGACTTCCCGGCGCAATTCGGGATCGGGGCACTCCCGGCTTAGGTAGTCCGCCCGCTGAGCCTCGGTTTCCAGCGCCACGACCGCTTCGAACAGGGCTTCGACCTTGTCTTGGGCTTCGCTCATGGTGGGCTTCGGTTGATGGATCTTGGCAGGAGCGCCTTGGAAAAGCACCGGTCTCAACCCACACACGGCGGTTGAGACCGGATGCTCAAGGCCGGAGGTTCAACGGCGATTCGAGGTCGGCGGGATGATCTTCAGCTTGAACTGATAGTATTCCACTCCCCGCGGCGTCTCCAATGGGAGATTGCCTACGCCACCAAGGGCAGCCAGCCCCAGCGCTCCCGACGGACGAACATTTGGGTTGGGGTTTGTCCATCCAACGGTCTCGTAAACGACGCTTGGATTGTTTACGGCCCAAGCCCTCATAGTGATTGTGGAATCGATCGTGTCGAATTCGACGACCACATCATTGTCTACTGCATTGAGGTCAACCTCCATCTCTTCAACCACGACAAACCCAAATAATGTAGAGAGTCTCAGAATGCTCGTGATGACAGGTTCGCCATCGGGACCTTCAGTCACCTTTGGAACCAGATTACAAACGTAGACTCCATCTCTTGTCCACAGTCCAAGCGCGGAGGCTTCGTTGGCCAACCTCGCCACCACCCGCATTGAGGTCGCATGGGCGACGATGGGCTCGCCGTCTTTACAAACCATAGCCAACGCACTCCACCTTGGTAATGCCGTAGAGGTGATTATCAATGAACCCTTTTCATGTGATACGACCGCGAAGGGATTAACAGGCACGTAGGATAGCGGACTATTGGGACTCACGAAGTTGTCCACAAAGGCCTGATAGGGAAAGGTCCCTGTGCGTTCCGGTTGTGCGGCCTCGACCCTGGGTGCCGCTAAGCCACCCAGCGTGAGGAGTAATGTCAGCATTGCCGCGATATCCCGCAGTGAATCAACGGTTTTTGGTGTGATGATGGGTTTCATATGTTTCTTTGTTTTGTTCTCGCCCGGGCACTTGTCCCAACGCACCGCGCGTTCAGATCCCAGGTCGTTTCACACCATCTGGCGATGTTCTCAGGTCAGACCGGACATTTATTTCAACAAGTCACGTTTTTTTCTGCATTTCACGGGATAGCCAGGCCTTAGCGAAGTTCCAGTCCCGAAGCACGGTCTTCTCAGAAGCATCCAGAGCCACCGCGATCTCACGAACCTCCAAGCCAATGAACATACGCATCTTCACCACGTCCGCCTTGCGGGAGTCGAACTGTGCCAGCCGGTCCAGGGCCTCGTGAACCTGGAGGCATTTTTCGTCGTCCGCAGCAATGGGCAGGTCAATCACCTCACCATCCACCCGCTCATACTGCCCGCCGTGACGAAGCCGCAACTTGCGTCGGGCGCTCTCCACCAGGATCCGGCGCATCGCCTCGGCGGCCGCGCGAAAGAAGTGCTCCCGTCCGTGCCACTCTTGGCGATGGGATTGGTTCAAGCGCAGCCACGCTTCATGAACAAGTGCCGTCGGCTGCAACGTGTGTCCCGGTTTCTCCTGGGCCATCTTGACGGCCGCCAGCCTCCTCAACTCCTCATAGATCAACGGCAACAACTCCTCCGCCGCCTGGGTTTCCCCCTGCTCCACCGCTTCGAGTAACCGGGTGACATCGCTCAAGTTACGTAGACTATGCACCCGACAAATGGCAGTTGGCAAGTCCCCGGGAGAGGGGGTGTCAGCGTTCTGTTACAATTACCCTGACGGACCAAGGGAGATAGTCTCACGCTGCCGAAGGTGCCGAACCGGCTCCGGTGCTATGCCGCCCTGAGAAGCCGATGAATCCGCGTGGGGTGAATTCACCCCCTCTGTCGGTCTTGATTCCGCGGAGATTCAAGGCCCGGGCGATGTTCGCCAACTTGGTCAACCCCGTCCGATCCATTGTCTCCTGAATGATTCGACGGAGTTCTCGGCTCCGGTCATCGACCGGTTTCTCTCGGGGGGCTACAGCTTTGGGAATGACTTCCTACTTCTATATACGAAGAAGCGCAGTGGTTATTGGGGATGACAGTGAAGATTTTTCCCCAGCCATAGTCTTAATGCCATAGCCGTGCCGCAAGGCAGCTGATGGCCTTGGAGCCCCATCTTTGACGGGGTGAATCAGTGGACCTCCAGATTCGAACCCCAGGGGTCGAGAACTTGGCCTTTCGTGGACAGGTCCGAACAAATAACAACACAGGTTAAGCAGGGCTAAAACCCCGTTCGCCACCAACTGCGACGAAGACCACCGCCCATACTGTCCGTGTCCGTGCCCCCTACCGCCCCACCGCCGCCGTTTCCCCGCCCCGCTCATCCGCCCCAAACGCGTACAACCGCTTCTCCGTGCGCACATACAGATTCCTACCCGCCAGCGCCGGCGTCGCAAAAATCCGCTCCCCAAAATCGCCCTGATGCAACACCTCGGGCATGCCTCCCCCGGCACGCAACACGGTCAGTTTCCCCGGTAACGACGCCAAATACAGCCGATCACCAGCCGCCACCGGAGACGCATAATAACTCCCCACCGCCCCTATCCGCTCCTGTGTGTAATACGGCTCGCCGGTCTTTGCATCAAACGACGACACCATCCCCCCGTCCTTCACCAGATAGACCCGCCCATCCAGATACAAGGGCGAGGGCACATACGGCAGCCCGCGCTTATACTTCCACTTCACATGGGTGTCGGTGATATCGCCCCGACCGCCCGGCGCCACCGCCAGCAGCACGTTCTCCGCTCGCTCCGCTGCCTTCCGCATCACCTCCAGGTCCTCGTCCGTCACCTCACCGTCCCGATTGAAATCCACCCCGCGTAGAAAATCACCATTCGCCTTCGGGAACTCCGACAACAACACCCGACCGTCCCCGTCCTGATCCATCTGCTTCACAAAACCCGGCCAATCCATCGGCAAAGACGAATCCGCCTGCCCCGGACACCACGCCGCAAAATAAAGCAACCCGTCCCCCACCACCGGCGACGTGCACACGAACGCCGAGACCCCATCCACACTCCAATCCTCCTCCCCATCCTCCAAGTCATACCCCTTCAGCTGAATCGAACCCGGCATCACGACTTCCATCCTCCCCGCATTCTCCCAAATCACCGGCGTTCCATGCCCGCCATTAAACGCCGGACGCGGCACCTCCCAAACCACCTCACCGGTCCGCACATCCAACGCCACCAAGGAACTCTTCCCGTCCTGCTGGTCCCGATTCAGCAACACCCGCCCACCAGCAATAATCGGGGAAGTGCCCGATCCATATTGCCCGCCGCTCATCGCCATCGGCATCGCATGCCTCCATTGCTCCTCCCCCTTCACATCATAGCAAACCACTCCAAAAGAACCGAAATAACTCACCACCCTCTCACCATCGGTCACGGGCGTTGAAGCCGCCGGACTCCCGTCCGTGCTGTGATACTCCTCCAACTGCGTCACCCGCACCGGCCTTGCCCACAAAAGCCGACCCGTCCCGCGGTCATACGCCCGCGTCTCCAACCCACCCTCATTGAAAGTCGTCAGAAAAATCCGTTCCCCCCACACACAAGGCGACGAGGGCGACCACGGCACCTCCACATCCCAAACCACCCCCTCACCCGGCCCCACCCTCACCGGCGGGTCTGCCGCCTCAGAAATCCCCGTCGCGTTGGGCCCGCGAAATTGCGGCCATTCCCCCGCCCCCACAGCCCGCTCGCCCGCCATCACACCCACGAACAACAGCGCCGCAACGCAATCAAGAAATCTCATGATGCAAATAAGACACCTGTCTTATGTCCCCATCAAGACCAATTGCAGCCTATCCCCCCCTGCCCCATGCCGACTCCATCAATAGCGCTCGGCCAGGACCCCCACCGCCTTCCTTACCCGGTCCACCAGTTTTCTCGGCCGCACCACGGTGGCATGCGCCCCCCACGACAACACCCACGGCTCGACCTCCTCCAAGTTGTCCAGCCGGAAAGTCACCCGCATCCCGCCCCCCGGCAACTCCTGAACCATCTGGCTCCCATGCCACATCCGACCCCGCGATACATCCGCCGCCCAGGCATTCAAATCCACCCCCACCTCAAAATCTTCCTTGCCCCGGAAAATCCCGAAGCTGTTCTTCAAAAAATCCTCCACCCGAAAATCCGCCGGCCTCTGAAACATGCCCGACAACACCTCCACACCCCGCATCCGACCCAGCACAAACACCCGCAGATCCTCCCGCTTCAGATCGTGCCCAATCAAATACCAGCGGCTGTTCACGCACACCACCTGATAAGGATGCACCCGCCGCACCTGATACCCCTTCGCCGCCAGCTTCCGATAATGAAACTTCAATGGCCGATGCTGCTGCACCCCGCGACACACCACCTGAAACAACTCCTCATTCACATCCTCCGGACCCGCCACCCGAATGTCCATCGCCTCACCCAACCGCTCCAAATGCACCACCGCCCCATGGTCCATGTCCGATGTCAGCTTCTCAAACGCCGTCCGCAATGGCTTGTGAAAGGGCGTCCCCCGATAATGCGCCACCGCCTTCTGCGCCACCAGCAACGCAAACAACTCCGACTCGCTCACCGCCACCCCGGGGAAATGCTCCACCGGACGCGAATAGTAATAACCCCGACGCTCCCCATCATACTCAATCGGCAACATCAACTGCTCCCGCATGAACGCAATGTCCCGCAGGATCGTCCGTGTGCACCCCACCTCCATCTCCCGGCAAAACTGTTTGCAGTTCGGATACCTGCCCGACTTCAACTGCTCATGAATGAATAACATCCGCCGAATAGGCGGCCGCGTATGAGGTGTCTGTGTCCGCTTCGACATGTCAGGAATACCCGCGCATCCTCCCTCCCCCACCCCCACCCTGTCAACGCCACCCCGGGAAGCCGGAAGCCGGAAGCCGGAAGCCGGAGGTCAGAGGTCAGAGGTCAGAAGCCGGTGTTTCGGAACAGCGGCGCCACTGGATCTGCGCCCAGCGCAAATCAACAATCCATCGGGATCGAACGCGCCTCCGGCGCGAGTGCCACAGCAGAGTGGAGAGAGAAAAGCGTAGCCCTACCACACCAAATCCATTGCCCCCTCCTCGCTCAGGCAGGGACGCTGCCTGTCCGCCGTAGCTCGCAGAGCGAAGACGGATGCCGCGTAACCAGGGAAACATGGAGTGGGTGCATGGTGTTGCAGGCACACGGGAGTGTGCCTCTACCTGAGCG
>JBMTVN010000073.1:0-15004 GCA_049451415.1 Limisphaerales bacterium
CTGATCCGGCGTATGCGCGGGTCAGGGCGGATTTGGTGCAGGAGTTGGAGCGGTTACGGGCTGAGCTAGGGGTGGAGCGGGAAGCGCAGAGCGGCAAGCGGTAAGGGGTAAGCGGTAAGGGGTAAGGGGTAAGCGGGAAGCGCAGAGGGCTGTGCGTCGGTGCGTCGGTGCGTCGGTTTAGTCAGGCGCGGCTGGTGCCGCGCATCAAGGCCAGGGTCTGAGGTGAACTTCGGTTTTCGATACCGATAGCGGTCCCGATTTCGATGGGGGGGTGTTCAGATGCATGCTCCGAAACACTGAAACTCTGAATCACTGTGAGGGTCCGGGGGGGCGGGTTTGGGTTGTCCGTTGGGGGTGAGGGCGGGTAGGGTTGCGGAGATCCAGGACTTTCATGCGAGCTCGAATCTTTTCCCTTGGTGCATGGTTACGGCTGTGTGTGTTGTGTTGTGTGGTGGTATGGCCCGGGGTGATGAGGGCTGCGGGACGGCCAAACATCGTGCTGATTTTTTCGGACGACCATGCCTTTCAGGCGGTGGGTGCGTATGGGGATCCGCGTCGGTTGATTGAGACGCCGAACATTGACCGGTTGGGGACGGAGGGGATGCGTTTTGACCGGTGTCTGGTGCCCAATTCGATTTGCGGGCCGTGTCGGGCGGTGGTGTTAACGGGGAAGTACAGCCATCGGAACGGTTTCCTGCATAACGGGAACCGGTTTGACGGTTCGCAGCCGACGGTGGCGAAGATGCTGCAGGGGGCGGGTTATCAGACGGCATTGTTTGGCAAGTGGCATTTGGGATCGGATCCGCAGGGATTTGACACGTGGGAGATTTTGCCCGGGCAGGGGGATTACTATAATCCGGTTTTGATACGGGATGGGGTGAGGAGCAAGCGTGAGGGGTATGTGACGGACTTGATTACGGAGGGGACGGTGGAGTGGTTGCGGGGGCGGGATCGGGACCAGCCGTTTTTGTTGATGATGCAGCACAAGGCGCCTCACCGGAACTGGCAGCCGGCGTTGCGCCATTTGGGTCATGACGGGGATCGGAGGTATCCGGAGCCAGACACGTTGTTTGATGATTATCGTGGTCGGGGTAGGGCAGAGAGGGAGCAGGATATGACCATTGACAAGACCCTGACGGAGGCGGACTTGAAGCTCGTTGCGCCGGGTCGATTGACTGCGGCGCAGCGGGAGGTCTGGGATGCGTATTACGAGCCGAGAAACGCGGTGATGCGAGGTGCGGGGCTGAAGGGGGAGGAGTGGATTCGGTGGAAGTATAATCGTTACATGCACGACTATCTTGGGTGTTTGAAAGCGGTGGATGAGAGTGTGGGAGTGCTATTGAATGTGTTGGAGGAGGAGGGGCTGACGGAGAACACGCTGGTGATGTATACCTCGGACCAGGGTTTTTATTTGGGTGAGCATGGCTGGTTTGACAAGCGGTGGATCTACGAGGAATCGGTGAGGAGTCCGTTGCTGGTGCGTTGGCCTGGTGTGGTGGCGGCGGGGAGTGTGAACCGGGATCTGGTATCCCCGTTGGATTTTGCTGAGACCTGGCTGGACGCGGCGGGTTTGGAGGTGCCGGAGGACATGCAGGGGGCGAGTCTGGTTCCGGTGTTGCGCGGGAGGACTCCGGGGGATTGGCGGAAGAGTTTTTATTATCACTACTACGAGTATCCGGGTCCGCATGATGTGCGGCGTCATTATGGGGTGATCACGGAGCGGTATAAGCTCGTGCATTTTTACGAACCGGAGATGGATTACTGGGAGTTGTTTGACCGTTTGGAGGATCCGCGTGAGTTGCGGGATGCGTATGCTGATCCGGCGTATGCGCGGGTCAGGGCGGATTTGACGCGCGAGGTGAGGCGGTTGAGGGAGGAGTTGGGTGTGGAGCGGGAAGCGCAGAGCGGCAAGCGGTAAGGGGTAAGCGCTGAGGGCTGCCTGTCCGCCATAGTCCGAAGGACGGCGGCGGAAGGGCTGAGTGCTAGGCGTGGTTCGATCCCGATCCCGATTTCGATACGCTGCGATGCAGCGCTGACTGTTCCGAAACTCTGAAACTCGGAAACTCTGGGCGCGAAGCGCGGAGGGCAGAGTGGTGGGTGGGGAGCATGAATGTGGTCCCGAGGGATAACCGCATGAACACAGCCCTACGTGAATGGCCGGGCTGGGTGCAGGGATGGGTTTATTCATGTGTGGACTATTCATGCGGTTGCAGGGAGGGCTGTTGCATCGCGCGGTGTCGCGATGCAAGGAGAGAGGAGAGGGGAGAGGGTGCGTCAGTAGGTCGGTAGGTCAGTTAAGTCACGCGCGGTTGGTGCCGCGCATTCAAGCCCGGAGTTGGGGGATGGGCGGTTTGTGCGAGGGTGACGGAGTGGGTTCAAGGAGTCTGGTCGCACACAGGTCAGGGCCTGAGGCGAATTTCGGTATTCGATACCGATAGCGATCCCGATTGCGATTTCGAGGGCGCGGTGGCGCAGAGGGCAGATTTCGGCGTTCGGCTGACGAAGCGAGATCGATGGTGTGTCCTCTCTCCTCTCTTCTGTCTGCTGAGCGAGGCGCAGAGCGCGGAGGGTTAATGTTCGGATTCGATGCGGTAGCGTTCGAGGGCGCTGCCTTTGGCGGGTTCGAGTAGTTTGACGGCACATTCTGCGCGGAGGTTGGTGATGGTGCGGACGGGGCCTTTGGGGGCGAAGAAGCCGCTGCGGACGATGTTCATCCCGAGGTCGTGGCAGAACGTATCGAAGTCGAGGATACTGAAGAAGTGGGTATTTGAGGTGCGGTACCAGGCGGAGGGGAGGGCTTGGGTGACGGGTGCGCGGCCGGTGAGGAAGAGTTGGAGGCGGGCGCGCCAGTAGGCGAAGTTGGTGAAGGAGATGATGACTTGGCGGCCTACACGGAAGGCTTCACGGATGACTTGGGAGGGGTCGATGAGTTCCTGGAACGTTCCGAGGAGCATGACGAGGTCGAAGGAATCTTTGCTGTATTGGTCGAGGCCGTCCAGGACATCGCCCTGGTGGACGATGAGGTGGCGTTTGATGCATTCGCTGACGCGGGTGGGGTTGCGTTCCACGCCTTCGACGTGGGCTTTACGTTCGAGGGCGACGCGTTCGAGGAAGGAGCCGTCGCCGCTGCCGAGGTCGAGGACGCGGGACTGGGGGGAGATCCAGGTGAGGACTTCGTCGTAGAGGTAGCGGTTCACGTTAGTGGTTGGGGGGCGTCAGGTTTGAGGTTGCTCGTAGAGCCGCCGGTATTCGCCGATGAGGAAGTGGTTGAGGGCGCTGGAGAATTCGGGGTTGCGGATGAGGAAGGAATCGTGGCCGTAGGCGGTGGTGAGGTTGAGGTAGGTGGTATGGATGCTGGAGCGTTTGAGGAGGCGCACGAGGTTGCGGGACTGGTCGGGTGAGTAGAGCCAGTCGGAGTCGAAGGAGATCACGAGGAAGCGGGCGCGGACGTTGCCGAGGGCTTCGAAGGCGGGTCGGCCGCTGAGCAGGTCGAAGCGATCGAGGGCCTTGGTGAGGTAGAGGTAGGCGTTGGGGTCGAAGCGTTGGACGAAGCGTTCGCCCTGGTAATGGAGGTAGCTTTCGACGGAGAAATAATCGGGGAAGAGGTCGTCGGGTTCGGCTGGGCGCTGGAGGCGTCGGCCGAATTTCTCGTGCATGGCGTAGTCGCTGAGGTAGGTGACATGGCCGACCATGCGTGCGACGGCGAGGCCATGTTTGGGGAGGGGGCCGCCGTAGTAATCGCCATCGTTCCAGTTGGCGTCGGTCATGATGGCTTGGCGGCCGACTTCATTGAAGGCGATTTGCATGGCGTTGTGGGCCATGCAGGTGGCGATGGGGATGCAGGTATCGACGCGTTGGGGGTGGTCGGTGGCCCAGATGAGGGCTTGCATACCGCCCATGGAGCCGCCGACGACGGCGAGCACCTTGGGGATATTGAGGTGGTCGAGGAGCATGGTTTGGGCCCGGACCATATCGCGCAGGGTGACTGGGGGGAAATCGGTGCCGTAGGGTTTATTTTTGTTGGGGTTAATGGAGGCGGGGCCGGTGCTGCCGCCGCAGCTGCCGATGACGTTGGAGCAGATGACGTGGAACCGGTTGGTGTCGATGGCTTTATTGGGGCCGACGTGGAAGTCCCACCATCCGGGGCGGTTGGTGGTGGGGTTCATGCCGGCGACGTGGGCGTCACCGGAGAGTGCATGGCAGATGAGGACGACGTTGTCCTTATTTGGGGAGAGTTGTCCGAGGGTTTGGTAGCAGACTTCGATCGTGGGGATGATATCGCCGGAGTCGGTGGTAAAGGGGCCGAGTTGAGCGATGCGTGTTTCGGTGACTCCGAGGTCGGAGTGATATTCGCGGTGGGACTGGTCCTGCAGGTCCCCGTCGAGATTGCCTGGTGATTGGGTCATGGTCCGGGGGGTGTTACCCTAGCCGGCGGTTGGTGCTGTTAAAAATCAAAACCTGCCGGGGCCACGGAGGCGGCCCCGGCAGGTGGGAGACTGTAGAGCCTTTGGCGGGACTAGGCGATTGATTTCAGAGCCTGATCGATATCGGCCTTGATGTCTTCGGCGTCTTCGAGGCCGATGGAGAGGCGGATATAGTCCTGGGATACGCCGGTGGCTGCTTGTTCTTCTGCGGTGAGCTGCTGGTGGGTGGTGGAGGCGGGGTGGATGACGAGGCTACGGGCGTCGCCGATATTGGCGACGTGGGAGAGGAGTTTGACGGAGTTGATGAACTTTTTGCCTGCTTCGAGGCCGCCTTGGATGCCGAAGCCGACGAGGCCGCCGAAGCTGTTACCGAGGTAGCGTTTGGCGGTGGTGTGACTGGGGTGGTCTTCGAGTCCGGGGTAATTGACCCAGGAGACTTGGGGGTGTTGTTTGAGCCAGCGGGCGATTTCGAGTGCGTTGCTGGAGTGTTTTTGTTGGCGGAGCGGGAGGGTTTCCAGTCCTTGGAGGAACTGGAAGGAGTTGAAGGGGCTGAGGGACATGCCGGCGTCGCGCAGCCATTGGACGCGGAGTTTGATGATGAAGGCGACGTTGCCGAGTCCGGGGAAGTTGCCGAAGACGTCCCAGAATTTGAGGCCGTGGTAGCTGGGGTCGGGTTGGGTAAATTCGGGGAACTTGCCGTTGCCGTAGTTGAACTTGCCGCCGTCGACCACGACGCCGCCGATCGAGGTGCCGTGACCTCCGATGTATTTGGTGGCGGAGGAGGTGAGGATATCGGCGCCGTGTTCGAGGGGGCGGACGAGGCCGACTCCGACAGTATTGTCGACCACGAGGGGGATACCGGCGTCGTGGGCGATTTTTGCGAGGGCTTCGAAGTCGGGTACATCGAGTTTCGGGTTACCGATTGTTTCGCAATAGATGGCGCGGGTTTTGGGGGTGATGGCTTGGCGGAAGGCGTCGAGGTTGCCGGAGTCCACGAACTTCACCGTGCGGCCGAGTTTGGGCATGGTGTAGTGGAAGAGCTGGTAGGTGCCGCCGTAGAGGTTGTTGGCGGCGACGATTTCGTCACCGACCTGAGTGATATTGAGGATGGCGAAGGTGGCGGCGGATTGGCCGGAGGAGACGGCGAGGGCACCGGAGCCGCCTTCGAGCGCGGCGATGCGCTGTTCGAAGACGTCGGTGGTGGGGTTCATGATTCGCGTGTAGATATTGCCGAACTCTTTGAGGGCGAAAAGATTGGCGGCGTGGTCGCTATCTTTGAAGACGTAGGAGGTGGTTTGGTAGATGGGGACTGCGCGGGAGCCTGTGGTGGGGTCGGGGTTTTGTCCGGCGTGGAGGGCGAGAGTACTGAGTTTCATGGCTTGATATTTTTAAAATGAGTTACGTGATTTTGATGCTCAGGTTAAGAGGATGGGTGTTTTGAACCAGACCGGGCTGTTGGGCAACCCTGATTTTTATAGTGATTTGCAAAAGGTGATGATCCACGTAACCTGCGCGGCCTCACGAGAACGAGATGAAACCCTTAGGCTTTGCGATTATTGGGTGTGGGGGGATTACCCTGCAGAACCACCTTCCTGGACTGGCGTTGTGCCCGGAAACCTGGGTTACGGCTTTATGTGATGCGAATCCGGGAGTGTTGGAGCGGGCGCGTCGGGATACCGGGGTGTCGGTGGCATCGACGGATTACCACGAGATCCTGGAGCGGGACGATGTGCATGCGGTGATTGTGGCGACGCCGAACCATTTGCATGCGCCGATTGTTTTGGAGGCGGTGAGGCAGGGTAAGCATGTTTTGTGTGAGAAGCCGCTGGCGTTGAATGCGGGGGATGCGAGGCGGATGGCGGAGGCGGCCGATGCGGCTGGGGTGCGGCACATGACGGCCTTTACGTATCGGTTTGTGCCGGCGATGCGTTATTTGACGGATTTGGTTCGGCGGGGTGATTTGGGTGTGCCGTATCATTATCGGTCGTGTCGGTTGCAGGATTGGGGTACGCGGCCGTTGGGTTGGCGTCAGGTGAAGGCGATGGCGGGGTGTGGCGAGTTGGGGGACATGCTGAGTCACCGGATTGATTTTGCGCATCATTTGATTGGGCCGATGCGGAGGGTTGTGGCGCACATGAAGAACCTGACGCCTGAGCGTGGGGGGCAGCCGAATGACACGGACGACTGGGTGGCTCTTTTGGCGGAGTTTGCGGGTGGGGCTTCGGGGGTTTTGGAGAGCAGCAAGCTGGCGACGGGGCACAATGAGA
The DNA here is from genome assembly GCA_049451415.1 of Limisphaerales bacterium. Lineage (GTDB taxonomy): Bacteria > Verrucomicrobiota > Verrucomicrobiia > Limisphaerales > JAHDYP01 > JBMTVN01. Next base: position 6,692 of record JBMTVN010000073.1, read on the forward strand.
GCTGGCGGAGTTTGGATTTGGTGGAATTGAACGGGAGTGAGGCGAGTTTTCGTTTTACGACGGGGAGTTGGAACACCCTGCAGGTGGGGCGTCCGGGTGGGCCTGGGTTGGAGCAGCTGGAGATACCGCAGGAGTATTGGACGTGGCCGGGGTCGAAGCGCGATCCGGGGACGGGTGATCCGCTGGTGACGTTTCGTTATGATCAGGCGTGGGAGTTTGTGGATGCGATCCGGAGCGGGCGGCCTTGTGTGCCGAGTTTTCACGATGGGGTGAGGGCGCAGGAGGTCATGGAGGCGGCGATAACGTCGGCTGAGACCGGGGCGTGGGTGGATTGTGGTGAGCAGTAAGCGCGGTTCTTGGAGGGTGAAAGTGGAAGCGGGATAGTCGGAGAGGCTTGTCTTCCTGCTGCTCTCCCGTCGACTGAGCGAAGCGCGGAGGGCTTAGCGGTGCCGGTAGAAGAAGTTGCCGGCGAGGTTATAGAAGGGTGCGGGGAGTTGGCGGAGGATGGCGCGAACGAGGTTCTTCCCTGGGCCTTGGGGTGAGGATGTCGGGTTGGGGTGAGGGCGGGACTGGAGGTCGGTCAGGGTTTCTGCGGTGGCTCCCCAGCGCAGCTTGTATTCGGCGAGGCCGGTTTGGGAGGGGTCAGTCCGGCCGAAGCTGAATTCTTGGCAACCTTGTTCGATGGCGAGTTCGAGGGCTTTCCAGTAGAGGAGTTGAGATGTTCCCGCGGGGATGTCGGGTGCTGCTTCGCCGAGATAATCGAGGTTGAAGGTATTTTGGTTCCAGGTGGTGAAGACACTGGCGACTGGCTGGTTTTCTGAGTAAGCGACGAACACCGTGAGGCGTTTTGGCCCGAGATATTTTTGGAGTGAGGTAAAGAGTTTTAGCGGGATACGAGGGAGGCCCATGCGGTGCCGGGTTGAGGAGAGCATCTGGTGGAACAGGGAGAGGTCATCCGGTGAAGTGGAGCGTTGGACGAGAACTCCGGTCAGATCGGCCTGCTTGATGCGGCGGCGGATTCCAGTGCGGGAGATGGCCTGCCAGATTTCATCCTTGGATCGGTTCAGCGGGATGGTGTGGTGCAGGCAAGAGGATGCGGGGTGGAGCGGTATTTGCTGAGCGAGGTGGGTCGAGTGTCGGCAGCGGATTTCCAGCTTGGGTTGGCGGGGCGAGTGGGCCTCCGTGACTGAATTCAGGAGAGTTTGCAGGTCTTCGGCGTTTTGGACGAGGGGGTCGCACCACGAGGCGAAGGGCACACAGACGAGCCGGTTTCCGGTGAGCCAGCTGTGCAGGTGGTAGAGGGGGAGGGCGGCGATGATCTGGTGGGATTCGGTGTCCTCGAGGGCGATGAAGTGGTTTTTGATATGGGGGAAAGTTGCCTCGATGGCCATGCACCAGGCTGAGGTATGACACACCGTGCTGGACGGGTGTGACTCGAGGAAGGCATCCCATTGAGGCCAATGGGAGGTATTGACGCGAACGACGCGGGTCCGGTTGGGGCAAGGATTGGAGGGGGTTCCGATGGGCGCCATCCGGTTGAGTCTGGTTGATGTCAGAGCGGGGCATCCTGCCGGTTTGGCAGGGGGCGGTGAGAATTGCAGCGGATCAATATTTGCGGTGTGGGCTCTGGGCTATGTCATTGCGATTACAGCGGTGTAGTACAACCCAGAGAGGGGTGGGGAGTCAATGCGGCTCTCGGGTGGTGAATTTGGGTCGGGTTGGAGTGGCGGGTTATGGTGTTTCGGGCGGGGTGGAGGCGGTGGTTGGGAGAGGGTTATGGAGAGTGGATGCGAGTTTCCGGGCTGCCTGGAGCAGCGTGGGCCCGAGGGTGGGGCCATAGAAGGAGGCGGTGGCTTCGTAGCCGCCGCGCTGGTATTCACTGGGAGTGAGGATATAGCCGATGTAATCCGTGGTGAGGCCAGTGACGGCGGGGTGTTGGATTCCGTTTTGCTGGAGGTAGGATTTCATGTTCAGGCCCAGCTCACAGATGGGTTCACCGGGCATGGACAGGAGGCCGAACTGGTTTAGGCGCAGCGCGTAGGATGGTGCGGTTGGGGGGAGGAGGAGTTGGATGAGTTGCTCGAGTTGTTCTTCGGAGACGTGGTATTCGGCGCCAGCGATCTGGAGAAAGTCCGGGGCGGCTTGGCGAGGGGGCAGGGTGATTTGGGAGCAGGCGATCTGGAATCCAGACACGGGTTCAGGGGTGAATTCACGGGAGTGCCGCCAGATTTCGATGCCGAGTTGGCGCCCATAGTTTTGGGCCTGCTCATAATGGCTGCCTCCGGAGCGTCCTTGCGGGGCGATGTCTCCTTCGGCTCCATTGGCGTAGAGGCAGAGGATATTGTTGCCGTAGAGGTCCTCGATCGTGCGCTGCATGCTGCCGGCCCACTCACTGGAGACCAGCATGTCGGTTTCATCAACAAAGGTGCCATGGGCGGCGTAGTTGACGAGGATGGCGACGGGGTTCCTCGTCGTTGCGTCGTCGAGGCGGAGGATGGTGGCATTGGGGTCGATGAAGGGGCTGCCGCGGCGGTTTCGGTGGCGGTTGGGCAGGGGGACGATTCCGGATGCGGCGTGGACTGGGTGGAGGTTGAGGCTGGCTTCGCGGAGCGCCTGCGCGAGTTGGTCGGTGACGAAATCGAGCACGGCTTCTGAGAAGATGCCGATATGGGGGTTGTTGGCGAGGTTGCGGCGGTCGAGGGAGTAGCCTTCGAGTCCGGCGTGGGTATGGCTGGCCATGACGAGAGTGCGGTCGAGCTGGAGGCCGGGGATGTTGGCTTTAGTTAGCATTTCCTGGGCGAGGCAGATGGGGGTGCTGCAGGTATCGAGGCTCACGATGGCGGTTTTTTCCCCGGCCTGATCGAGAATGAGGATTTTACCGTAGAGAGTATCGAGAGTAGCGGTGGCGGGTTTTCCTGCCCGGGCGCCGTAGCCGCCCAGAGCGGTGGGAATGTTCTTTTCCATGGGGTTAATGCTGGTTCGGGCCGTTCCAGCGAGAAGGGCTGGTGTGTTTCCTGAGGCGTTCAGCATTGGGACCATCATGCAGACGAGCTGCAGCAGGAGGGGGAGGCCTGGCAGTAGTGCCCTGGAGTTTGGGATGGACATGGCGGCAGGCTATCGGGGTTTGGTGGTGATGGCCATTCCGTCTTTGGCAGGGATGCACTCGATCCTTGGGGGGCGGTGCTGGCGGGATGGTATTTTCAGTGTTGGGTGGATAGGGCTGAAGCGGGGCGGTGGCGATCGGGGGGGTACGCGAAACGGGGCCGCTGTCTCAGCGGCCCCGTTGGCGTGTTTAGATTGAGTGTCCCGGGGTCCTTTTATTGGAGGACGCGATAGAACTTATTCCCGGCGGGATTGACAGTGATTGTGGCCGGGGACTGTTGCGGAACCACTGTCCAGGGTCCATTGACGGAATCGGATTCCTGCAGTGTGCCATCGCCGGCCCAGGTAATTGTGATGGAATTACCGGAGTGGACCGGCGGTTGGATGACGGGCGGCTCTGCCGTGGCTTCGAAGGCGATGTAGGCCTTGATGGGCGAGTCTGCGGCATTGATCAGGGTTTGGGCCCCGGTTTCCAAGTCTTCGACGAACCACTCGAGGTAGGCGCCACCGCTTTGTTCGTAATGAACGAGGCGGAAGGGATAGAGGCCGCTCCTGGTGACGACGAAGTCATAGGTGGCGTTGGCGACGCCGCTCCAGAAGGCGAGCGGGCCGGTGGTGACCTGGCTGAAGTCACTGACGCATTGGACCTTGTAGCCATCATCGCTGCGGGTTCCGAAGCGGTAGGTGCCTGCGGTCAGCGGGATGTAGGTAGTGACCTCGATGGAGAAGAGGTCGGTGCTGTATGCGGGTTCGATGCCCGGGTATTGGGCGTCGTTCGGGAAGTTGCCGTCGGCGCTGCCCGGGCCGTTTTGGCTGTAATTGATCACTTGGTCGACAACGTTGGTTTGGTAGTCGACCTCGATGGAGCTGCCGGGCCGGAGTTGTTCTTCGGCGCGGGCGAGCGAGGCTTCCAGGGAGGTTCCTGGTGGAGCCTGGACCATGCGGACATTCATGCCCGGCGTGGTGCCGGTGCCGCTGATTGCGTTCGCGGGGTTGAGGCTGCTGTATTCGACGGTGAACTCCCAGGTTTTGACCACTTCCACATCCTCACTATCGAGGAACGTGATTGTGGCGGTGTTGGGGGCGCCTGAAGCTGGCAGGTCTGTCATGGCGTAGGAGAGGCTTGCGCCATCGGCTGTGGCGACCACTGCGGCCGGGACCACGGATCCATTGATGTCGAGCTGGACCGTATTGACCTGTACGGAGGTGTCGCGGTTGAGGAGAGTGGCCTGGATGACGGGGCGGACGCTGCGGATAGCTGAGCCATTGTTGGGCACGACACTGATGACGGTGGCGCGCTGGATGCCTGGATCCGGCACGGGGATGAACACCAGGTAGTTGAGGAGCCGTGCACCGTCAGCAGGGTCGGCAGTCACCTGATGGAGGCGGAGCGTCGTGCTGCCGCTGAGGTTCAGGATTACCGGTGTGCCGGTGCCGTCGGTGAGCGGGAAGTTCCGGTATTGGAATCCGGTTTGTTCACCGAGGAACGAACCCAGCACCTGGGTGGTTTGGGTCGTGGTGTTGGCGCCTGAGGTCACACGTTCCAGTCGGCTTTCGCCGCCGAGGCGCATATTGGCGAGGGACTCGCGCAAGTAGACCTGGTAATTGCCTGCGGTGAAGTTGCGGGTGTAGTTCATCCACTCACCGGATGCGATATCGCCGACATCGAAGTCATAGACGCCGGCGGCGGCTCCGCCTTCTGCGGCGAACTTGGCGCGGATGAAGTCGCGGGAGCGTTGGGTGCGGGCACCGTCTGGTTCGCGGTATGGGTTATCCGCGGCAGAAGCGCTGGCGCGTGTGTCATGGAAGTCGATCTCTTCACTGCCGTATTGGAGGCTATAGCTTTCGGGGCTGTAGACGCCTTCGATGCTGGGGATGGGATCGTTGATGAATTGGCCATCCTCGAAGTTATAGTCTTCCGCCTCAATGACCCGGTGGGAGGTGAGGAACGTATCGAAGTAGATGGTCCTGGTTGTGGTCAGGCCATCCGAGTCGATGGTTTGGAGGGTGGCCTCGTAATTGACGTCGGCTTCGAGGCTGCTGAGGGAAACATTCCGGCTGGTGCCGGTCCCGGAGACGGTGAGGCCGTTCGCGGCGGTGTAGGTTGTCCCGTTCAGCGTGATGGAGACGCTTTCGTCAGTGAGGGCCTGGTCATCGCTGACCTTGAAGGACACGCTGCTGGAGGCCGGTAGGAAGTTGGCGAACGCTGTCGGTTGGATATCCGAGATGATTGGTGCGACTTTATCGGCCAACGGTGGTGCCACGAGGACCGCATTGTCATAGGCGATGCGGTAATTGGCGCCGCCATTGAACTGCTGGTAGCAGTAGAGCGTGAAGTAGCCGGTGGTGATGAATGGCGGGGCGGGGTCATCGGAGCCGTCGGCCATGACATCGGCTCCCGGGGTATCGACGATGGACTGTTCCCAGAGGACACTGCCTGAGACTTTGTCGATCACCCTGCCGGTGACGGTGACGTTGCCGTCGGCAACGGCCATGGTGAGGGAGAGAGTGATGTTTTCGTTTTGGAGTTGGGCGGCTGCGCTGTCATCGGCCACGAAGTATTTCTGGATACCCTTCGTGATAAGGACGTCGGTGGGGTCTTTGGCGATCCCGTAGCCGGCGAGTGTTCCGGGGCTATTGCCGCCGGTATTGGGGATGAAGGCGAGGACGGCGAAAGTATCTTCACCGGTGGACTCCATGACATCGACGCGGAGTTCGACGTCGGAGCCTTCCTCGAGGCTGATTTCGCGGCTGATTTTCTGGCTGGCGGTGAAGATATCCTGGCCTGCACCGGGGAGGTCAAAAATGAACAGGCCACCGGTTTCGGAAGGGATACCGAAGCCTTCGATGAAGGTGAAGTCGGACCAGTCGGTTTTGGTGTTGTCATCGAAGTTATCGAGGACGGTTTCGACCGGGGCATCGACCACTGAGGCGGTGGCGTTGTCATAGGCGATGCGGTAATTGGCGCCGCCATTGAACTGCTGGTAGCAGTAGAGCGTGAAGTAGCCGGTGGTGATGAATGGCGGGGCGGGGTCATCGGAGCCGTCGGCCATGACATCGGCTCCCGGGGTATCGACGATGGACTGTTCCCAGAGGACACTGCCTGAGACTTTGTCGATCACCCTGCCGGTGACGGTGACGTTGCCGTCGGCAACGGCCATGGTGAGGGAGAGAGTGATGTTTTCGTTTTGGAGTTGGGCGGCTGCGCTGTCATCGGCCACGAAGTATTTCTGGATACCCTTCGTGATAAGGACGTCGGTGGGGTCTTTGGCGATCCCGTAGCCGGCGAGTGTTCCGGGGCTATTGCCGCCGGTATTGGGGATGAAGGCGAGCACGGCGAAGGTGTCTTCGCCGGTGGACTCCATGACATCCACCGTAAAGGTGATGGTGCGGCCCTCCTTGAGTTCGAACACCTCGCTGATTTTCTGGCTGGCGGTGAAGATGTCCTGGCCTGCACCCGGGAGGTCGAAGACGAACTGGCCCCCGGTTTCGGAAGGGATGCCGAAGTCCTCGATGAAGGTAAAGTCAGACCAGTCTGACTTGCTGTTGTCGTTGAAGTCGTCCAGAACAGCACCGTGTGTAAGGGATACACTGGCGGCGACCAGTCCTGATAGAATGCTGCCCTGCAGGAAGCGAGACAGCCCGGTCAGGGGAGGGATACTTCTCATAAATGTTATAAGGTGGAGTTTGCAAACTAGACCAACAGCTGCGGCTGGAGTCAATGTCGTTCGGGTGGGTTGGGAGTTGCATTTCGTCGCTTTGCAACCGGGTGTGGAGGTGTTATGAGGGCGGTATGCGAAACCTTGCGAGTCGGAATGTCTGGGTGGCTGTGGTGTTGGCGCTGGTGGTTTTCGGTTCCTCTGGGGGGAGAGTCCGGGGTGCGGATGTGAGCATGGGGTTGATGGGGAGTTATCTGGACACGGACGATTTGGGGGAGGCGTATGGGGGTGGTATTCGGTTGAAGTATGATCTTGTGGAGTATGTGGGGTTGGATTTTCGGGGCAGCATGTTGAGGTTGCAGGATCCTTCCGTGAACCTGTTTCCGTTGGAGGCGAACCTGATGTTGCAGTTGCCGGTGGCGAACGTGTTGATTCCGTATGGAGGATTTGGGGTGGGTTATTACATCTTTGATGGTGGGGATGTGGGCTTGGACAACGCTGTGGGGTATGGGCCTTTGGCCGGGGTGGAGTTGAGGATAGCGAGTGCGGTGGCGTTATTTGGGGAGGCCAGGTGGTTGTTTCTGGAGCCGGACGTTTCCGGTTGGATGGGGAGGGATCGGGTTAGGCTGGACGGGTTTGGGGTGACGGCCGGGATTATGGTTTTGTTTTGAAGGATCTGCGGGGTGGTGGGGAACACGGGTATTGCCAAGCGGTAAGGTGGTCCGCAAGCTGAGCGGGTGAGATCGACCTGGAGTATCGGGAGTTTAATTCTGGTGGTTTTGCTGGGGTGGGGCTGTGGTCAACAGCCTGGCAATGGTGGTGAGGCGCATGCTTCACCGCGCCCGGCGGCGACGCGGTGGGAGCCGACCGAGGCTCAGGCGAAGTTGCCGACCGAGGAGTTGTTTATTGGGAGGCATCAGATTCGTGCGGAGTTGGCGCGGACGGTGAGGCAGATCCAGACGGGGATGATGTTCCGGACATCGATTGGGGAGGATGAGGGGATGCTGTTTGTGTTTGGGCGTCCGTATCGGGCCTCCTTTTGGATGAAGAACGTGACGGTCCCGTTATCGGTTGCCTACATCGATTCTGAGGGGCGGATCTTGGAGATTCACCCTTTGGAGCCCGGGGTGGAGGAGCCGGTGGAGGCGGCGAGTGACCGGGTGCAATTTGTTTTGGAGACGGCCCGTGGTTGGTTTGAGCGGCATGAGGTTGAGGTGGGGACGGTGGTCCGCACGGGGCGGGGGACATTGCGTGAGACGTTTGTAGGGCGGTGAGCCGAGGAGTTGGGAGCCTGATGAGAATAGCACTGGGACAGATCAACACGACGGTGGGGGATTTTCCGGGGAACGAGGCGAAGATCCTGGGGGTTTACCGGCGGGCGGTGGAAGACGGTGCCGACCTGGTGGTTTTGCCGGAGTTATCGACGACGGGTTATCCTCCGCGGGATTTGTTGTTGCGTCCTGATTTTGTGGCGGCGAATGAGGCTATTTTGGAGCGGGTGGCTGCGGTCACGGGGCGGGCCGGTTTATTGGTGGGATATGTGGGGCGGCGG
>JBMTVN010000074.1:0-14720 GCA_049451415.1 Limisphaerales bacterium
GGTTCGTGGAAAAGGAGGTCGGTCAAACTCAGTCCCAAGGATAATCCATGCACTAAATCTGCCGTATCCGCAGCGTGCGGGTGTCTACCGACTACCATCACGGTTACCATCACCTGCAGGCCACTCAGTGTAGGGTTCCAATGCTTCGGTACGTAATCGAAGCCTTGGCGAAGGATGCCCTTCATAGCCCGCAGGGCGACGAAGGGTTCGTGGAAAAGGAGGTCGGTCAAACTCAGTCCCAAGGATAATCCATGCACTACGTCTACCGTATCCGCAGCCAGACGTTCCCGGAACGCCATTACACCGGTTTTGCCTCTGATCTGCGCCAACGCCTTCTGGACCACAACAACGGCTGCTGTGATTACACGCGACCCTTCCGCCCTTGGTCCCTGGAGTTCTACGCCGCCTTCCAAAACCCCCAGCGCGCTCGCAACTTCGAACGCTACCTCAAATCCGCCTCAGGCATCGCCTTCGCCAACAAACGCCTGTAAGCCACTCAGTGTAGGGTTCCAATGCTTCGGTACGTAATCGAAGCCTTGGCGAAGGATGCCCTTCATAGCCCGCAGGGCGACGAAGGGTTCGTGGAAAAGGAGGTCGGTCAAACTCAGTCCCAAGGATAATCCATGCACTACGTCTACCGTATCCGCAGCCAGACGTTCCCGGAACGCCATTACACCGGTTTTGCCTCTGATCTGCGCCAACGCCTTCTGGACCACAACAACGGCTGCTGTGATTACACGCGACCCTTCCGCCCTTGGTCCCTGGAGTTCTACGCCGCCTTCCAAAACCCCCAGCGCGCTCGCAACTTCGAACGCTACCTCAAATCCGCCTCAGGCTTCGCCTTCGCAAATCAACGCCTCTAACGGGAGTCGGACAGCAGGCTCACCCCTACGCTCTACGAGCTATGGGGGACCAGCACCTCGCAAAGATCCCGCCCGAACCCCATACCTTGGAAAAGGATGCCCTGAGCCGCATTACGACTGAGTCCCACATTATTGCGAAGCCGAAGGCTCGGGGCGCATTCAGAGCCGGCTTAAACCCATCCCCGGCGGGCTATTCGAGGCGGAAGATACGTGTTTCGGGAGCCTTGAGGTCAAACACGATCCTATCGGTGTTTTGGGCGATTTGTTCTCCGGTGATCACATCAAAGACGTGGCGTTTCTTCGGCAGCTGGATTTCCTTTTCACCCGAGTGGACGGAATGCAGGGCTACCATATTGCTATCTGCCATGATAACATCATTCGCTTCGGTATAGATGTGGGCACCACCGTGTCGGGCCAGGTTCCGCCAGAGATCGGCAGGGATCTGTACTGCGGTGGTATAGACTGAGCTCCAGTCACCCGGCCCTCTCGTCTTGCGACCAGCGGGCGACTTTGCTCCACCTTGCCCGAACTCCTTAAGCACAAGCCCACTGTAACTCCACCCACCCTTGGTCCATGCCAGTCCAAGTTCCTCGCCGTCCAAAGGCAGCAGCAGCGGACCGTAAGGTGGCTGTCCGCCATAGACCATTGACTCATCAAGACCGGTGGTAATGGGATGTCCAGTATGAGTTACGAGGACGCGGCGCAGCACGTTCTCTTTCAAGATCTGGAACTTGAATCCAGTCAACTGCTCCACGCCTTCGGCGCTTATTGTGCCGTTCTTGGAAATGCCGGAGCCGGGTCCCCAGAGAACAACATTGCCATTGCGAAGGACCTTTTTCCGGAGCAAGTCCATCCGCTCATTGTCTATCCGGAAGAGGTTGGGAAAGTAGAACACCGTATGCTCCGGGAAGTTATCCAGCCCGAGATCATCAAAGAGATATTTGCGATGGGGCACACCGCAGCGCGCGAGCCCCATCTTCCACTCCCAATGAATGGCTTCATTGAGATAGGCCCCGTTGCCATTGGTCTCAAAAACTGCAGTGTCATCGATGATCATTGCGATACCTGGGACGTCTTCGTGGACCCAATCCACAGATTCATCCATCACCTCGATCTGTCGTTTGGTCAGGTTCTGGATCTCCTCATCGTGGAACATGCCCTGTCCACCTTCCATCCAGTAGGAGTGGAAGCCCCGGGTGAAACTGGCAGCGAGGTTTCGCCAGGTAATGGCTGACCATTCACGCATGTTTCTGGATTTACCGATACCGTCAGCACCGGTGAGGTGGGTACGCGAATCCATTTCCACATGGAAAAACTTACCACGAAGGGCCATGGAATCCGCGATACCCTCTGGCTCGTAGACCCCTCCGATCTGGCGTGCGTAGTAGTCATGGGGTGTTACCAACCCATCAAAGCCGGGCTCTGCGAATAGCTCAGCCACCCCGATCTGACCGGAGCCCGATTGAAATTCGGGAAAGGCCAGGCTCCACGAAAACGTCTGGCCTGTATGTCCGTAGGCGAACCAGCCCCAGTGTTCCCAGCCCTGCAGCACTTGCTTGAATGTATCAAACAGGACCAGCGCCTCGCGTTTGAGGTTATCGTTGATGGCGCGATTCATCCCACGGAAGTGTTCGAAATGGAGGTCACGCACCAGTTCGAGGTAGTCACGCAACACGACCGTGTCTTTCCGGTCCTGCCAATAGAGCAACTCCGAAACCTCACGGACCGGACCCCGCAGTTTGTCCGTCGGAACACGCACAGTCTCGAAGCTGACATCCGGTTCACCGTGGGCGTGGCGCAGGGCCTCGACGGTCTGGTATTTCTCCTTCAGGTATTCACGCCACTTGGCCAGCATGTGCGGGCTATGGTCGAAAAGCCACTTCTCGGCCACTGGCATGTGGGATCCCTCCGTGACGAGAAAATCTGCATAGCCCAAAACCCGATTGGACCATGGGCGGGACTCGCAGTAACGCACCAGCGCCGCGGTATAATCATAGACGCCCTGCCAATAGGCATCGGCTGCGAGGGAGTGCAGTGCGAACTCTGGAAAATCCCCGCTTTCAGTCATGGCATAGCCATTGGGGAAGTCCTGTTGATAATCCCAGTATCGAAAACGAACGATCAACCAGGCGTCCGGATCGTGTTCCAATATGGAATAGGCCATGTCATCAATGGTGAAGTCGTCCGGACCGGCCTGGGGTGTGTCATAGACTTTGTCGCTCCAGAAATGCCGCGTCGGGTTTGCAATGTAATAAACCTGAGTGCCGTGCTCAAAGAAGTCGGGATAGTGTTCTTCGTGGGCACGTTTCCCGAACGAGCTGTAGCCGGTCATGGAAAGCGGCTTATCCCCAGCGAATACGGTAGCACGACCGTTGTGCTGCTTGACCAGCACCTCAGGACCAACTGCCTGCAAGCAGGACGGCGATACCAGGAAAGCTGACAGAATCCAGCAGTGGATAACCTTACGGGTCTGGACACAGTATCTCATTACAACTTGGTTGTGGGATTAGTCGTAGCAGTTTCAACCTCAAGTCCACAGGTCTACTCAGCAAACGGGCTGCGATCCGGGAACTGGATGGCGTGCTGTTTGTCTTAATACCTAATTCCTTTGGGTGTCAACCTGAGCATGGACGTATTCAAAACTGGCTAGACAAATCAAGGCTGAGGGCGGGGTTGATTGATGGCACGGTTTAGCAGGCGTCCTTGCACATCCGACAGTTCAGCATTTCCCTGCATGAACTCATGGAACGGCTCACCCAGCGCCCCTGCTTCATCCGACCTCCCCAACGCCTCGAGTGCCGCAACCGCGAGCACATCGAAACGTCCTTTCTGCCCGGTCTTGAAAGCGTCTGCAGAGGTTGCGGCGACCACCGCCTCAAATTCGCATTTCGCTTTTGACGCATTCCCTAGTTTCAACTGGGCGATTCCGAGCAGATACCGCGGCAATCGTTCCTCGGGATCATAAGGCCGTCCTTGGCCGAGATTCTCCGGCCAGGTCATGGAAATCTCGAAATGTTCGATGGCTTCCGGGATTCTCCCATTTTCTAGGGCTTCCATCCCCTGGTGAAGATGGGCTTGGACGAAGAGCCCGCGGGCCTGGCTCGAATGCTCAGAGGGCAAAACGCGAACATGCTTCAGTATCTCAATGGCTTTGAGGTTTTGCTCAGTCTTCACAAGCGAAATCGTCTCGAGAAGTTCCAGAACGAAATCATCAGGGAAAGCCCTCCTCGCTTCCGACGTGGCATGCAGGGCATCTTCATGCCGACCCGCTTCCTGAAGAAAACAAATAAGTGGAATCCGCAGGTTTCGGTCCGAAGAATCAAGCGCCACGCCTCTACGCAGATCGGCTTCGATGTCGTGCACTTGGTGCCCATCGCCAGCGAGTTGCCCAATTAGAGCGGCTCTCGCTGTGTAGAATGGGGCATAGTCAGGTTCGTCTCCCAGAGAATTCAGGATTTCCGCAGCCTCCGGCGCGCGGTCCAAGGCCCAGAGATTCAGTGCAAGCAGGTAATTCCATGACTCATGCTCACCGGAAAGCCGCACCGCCTTCCTCAGGACCGGGAGAGTCTCCGCTCGATATGGAAACGCAAAGGCCGGATCAGCAGCCCGAGTAAGGACGTCACCGGACAGGACCGCATAGTAGGCACGCAGCACGGGGTGTTCTGTCTTATCAAGCCACTGGCGGAGCAAGCGAATGGCATCCTCGGCCCGACCAAACCGGAGGTAATCGAGCACCAACTCGACCACCTCCTGCTCCGGATATTCGCCAGTTAGTCCACCTAGGAATTGGCTCCATTCCGGGGATGGAGCATCGCTTTGTCCGGAGGACAGAAAGCGTTCGGCAGAGACAAAATGGTCAAGGGGGTCCAGTTCGGCCAATTCATGAAGCCAATAGTCGGCCTCCGTTAGATCACCCTCCACCCTGGCAATCAGAGCCAGCATCCGCCGCGGACCGGAACTCCTCGCGTCATACTGGAGAGCCCGCAGGGCATGCCGCTTTGAATTGGCGTAGTCCGCACTAACGGATGCGAGCTCCGCGAGCTGCAGGCAGGCGACGTGACGGTAAGTCATCGAGCGCGCCGCCCAACCAAACGCTTCAGCCGCGTCGAGATTACAGTCCAACGCCCGGTACAGTGTGCCGGCAATGAAGTTGGCCTGGGGATCATAAGCATCCAGCTGAAGGGCGCGGTTTACATGGGAGAGCCCCCTGTCGATGAAGCCCCTGCGGTACTCAAGCTGGGCCAACCCGAGCAGAGCCTCCCGGTTCCAGGGCTCTGCCTCAAGCACCGTTGCGAAGAGCTTGCGGGCGTCCTTCAACCGACGGCGCTGGACCAGTTCAGAGGCTTGGCGAAGGGACTTCGCAACTCCAGACAGTTCATCGAGTGCTTGGTCAGGGGTCGTAAATGGACGGGAAAGCGAGTAAGCCCGGGGATCCGAACTATACATCAGACCGAGGCCCGGCATCTCCACGCTGAAATGCTTCGTTCCCTCGGGTAGATCAACTACCATCTCGTGAGGTTCAAGCACTTCAAGCTGTTGTTCCTCCTCCCTGAGCAGTTCAGTGTCAGAGTGAATCCGAATCTGGGCTGTAGTCCGACTGAAAGCGTGGGTTCGAATCCGGACTTGCTGACCGCTACGCTCCACATGGAGTGCACCGTAGGGTGATCCTGCCGAAAGCCCCCCCAGCCCCTCCACCGGAAACCACGCCTCAGTCCATTCGTCGGTGGTTCCCGGTCCAAAACCGACGTCATTGATCGGTGTCGCATCCTTCGCTGCGGAGTATTGCACCAGCAGCCGACCCGCCTGAAACTCCACATATTGACCATCTGAGTCGGTCAACAGGTCTTCCCAAATGCCGCCCTGTCGGGACAACGCCCAGAGCCAGATCTTTTGGCCGGGCATATCTCCGTAAGGAGACCAGTGGCCAAATCCGTAATCATCGTCCCCATAATACCCGCCAAAAAAGTCCTGATACGAGCCTACGACATGGTAAGAACGATTCTCACCGAAGCGGTTCTGATCATAGACATTCAAGTGCCGTCCCCGCTCGTCCTCAGGCCATGGATGCAAGTCGCCCGGGTGTCCCAGGTAGGCATTCCCCGGAACGCTGAGAACCAGATCATCCCGGGCGAAGGCCGCAGCTGTCATCCAATTGTAATAGGACTGCTCCATCACGGTTGGATTCTCCCAGCGCACTCGCGTCTCGAAGCAGGCACGATCAGCCGGCAGCCGAATCTCCACCCGCCAACGGGTGCGGGACGGAAGATCCATCGCCCCCACAAAGACACTTGCGCTCCCATCATCATTCTGTCGAGTAAGCCAGTCTACTGGTGTTGCGGTTGCCGGGGTGTGACCGAGCAAACCGAAATTGAACTCGATACCCCCTGAGACCCATGGCCCACGCAAGGCTATGTTGCGGAATTTCATCACCTCATTGCGGTAGATAAATTCGTGCCCGGTTTTCTTAACACGCGCCCCCCAGACTTTTCCTCCGACTTCTGGTAAAACCCAGACCTCGATCCAGGAATTCTCCAGTTTTACAACCTTCCATTCCCTGGATTCCGGTTCGTGAGCGTAACCCTCGAAGCGGTGGTAAGGATACAATCTTGGATCTGATGCCAGCAGGGGAATTCGGTTGGGCAGTGAGAACGGGTATGTGTCAAAGGTCCGCCGCTCCTCAGTAGCCTGAGCTCGAGAAACAGCACCGATTGCGCGACTATCCGCAGTAGGGGCGAACCCGACAGCCCAAAGAAGGAGGTAAAGGAGAATGCTCCGGACATGACCTGATCGATTCTTCACTCTCAGATTCTGCATCATCGGATCTCCTGGAGAGGTGCGGGCGTCATTTGATTCTAATCCAGATGAAATGTGCTGGAAGTAGTCTGTTCAGACATAGCGCCCACCGCAAGAAAAGACACCCTCCCCATGGGCCTGAGATGATATTCCTTCCCCGATTCCGGGATTGCGGCTTGGTGCACTCCTTGCCGCCAACTACCAAAACCTGACATTTTCTGGGAGTATAATTAAATCAGAACCCGTCAAATCGCAGGAATGGAAACGCGGCAGTGTCACCCATTGCCTTGGGTGTGGATCCAAGGCATACATTGGATCATTCGACCGACAAAGCACCCATGAAACGCCTCCTTTGCTACCTGACCACCGTAGTGGTCCTCAGCGCTATGACGCCCCTCTCAAGCGCCCCCTTCCCACAGCCCGACGCATGGAAGGAAGTCGACCAGGCGATTGAGCAGGGCCTGCCTCAGACGGCTTTGGAGAAACTAGCCCCTCTGCGGGAATCCCTGCAGCGCGGCCGTGATTGGGGGCAGCTGGCCAAGGCCATCGCCTACCAACTGGAGCTCGAAGGACGGATTCAAGGCAACAAGCCGGAGGAGAAGATCCTTCGCATGGCGGCGGAGATCGAACGTTCACCCCGGGAACTCCTGCCGCTCCTTGAGACCGTGCAGGCCAACTGGTTCTGGACCTACTTCCAGCAGAACAGGTGGCGGTTCCTGCAACGCACAGCAACAGCCGAAGAACCCGGTGAAGACTTCACCACCTGGGACTTGCGTCGGCTCTTTGCCGAGATCGACCGTCACTACCAGGCCGCTCTCAGCAATCCTCGCACACTGCAACAGACTCAGGTCAACACCTTCGATGGTGTCCTCGAGCCGGGGACCATACCGGATGCCTACCGGCCGACGTTGTTCGATTTCATTGCCCACCAGGCACTGGAGTTTTACACCTCCGGCGAACAAGCCGGAGCCCGTCCGGAAGATGATTTCGTCCTCCAACCCGACAGTCCAATATTCGCTGACACGGTCGAGTTCCTGGCATGGCAACCGTTGCCGGACGCAGCTCCCGGGGCCCCTGTATCCCCGTTGGTCCGTGCGATCTACCTGCATCAGGAACTGGTGCGCTTTCATCAATGGGACGCCGGGTTGACCGCCAGAGCGCACGCGGAACTGAACCGCATCCAGTTCGGTTGGGAACATGCCGCGGAAGGCGAGGCCAAGGCAAAAGGCTACGAGGCCGCCTTGGAACGCTTCGTGAAGGCCTGGGGAGATATCGACGTCGGGGCGGAGGCCTTGTGCAAGTGGGCAGAACTGAAGCGCACGCAGGGCAACCTGGTGGAAGCGCACCGGCTGGCTACCCGCGGCGCCACGCTCCATCCTGACAGCCCGGGAGGAAAGCTCTGCCGCAACCTGATCCTCCAGATCGAGACCCCTGAAGTCACCGTCAGCACCGAGGAGGTCTGGAACCAACCGTGGCCCACGATCGATGTCGGCTACCGGAACGTGAACCGTGTCTACCTCCGGGCTGTGCCCTGGCCCTGGGAAGAGTTTCTTCAGCGCGAACACAGCCGTCCCGAGCAACTGGGCAAACAGGAGGAAAGGCAGGAGTTGCTCCGCCGTCAACCCGCGCTCACCTGGGACCATGCTCTTCCGCCCACGACAGACTTCCTCACCCATGTCGAGAACGTCCCGGCTCCGACCACGCTCAAGCCCGGCTACTATTTTCTCGTGGCCAGCTTTGATCCCGAGTTTTCGGACCAGAACAACCAGGTGCTGTTCACTCCGTTCTGGGTGAGCGACCTCGCCCTGGTCACCCGATCAGACAGCCGGGGCAACGCGTTGGAAGGGTTTGTGACGCATGCCGTTACGGGCGAACCCATAGCAGGCGCTGAAGTGGTCGGTTGGTATCTCGACAAGGCAGGGAACCGTGTCCCTCACGGCCCACTGACCCGGACGGATGCGGATGGCCTCTTCCGCATCCAAACGGCTCAGGACCGCCGGTCAACCGTCCTCCGCGCTAGGCATCGGCTAGACGGCACGCTTCACGAAATCGCCTCCAGCGAGTTTCTGGATTCCAATCGCTATGGCGCCCCCAACCAACGAACAATCCCGACAACCATCTTCTTCACCGACCGTGCGATCTATCGTCCGGACCAGACGATTTTCTTCAAAGGCCTGTGCATCCTGAACGACCAGCAAAACAACAGTTACAAGGTCGTTCCCAACCAGAAACTGACGGTGTTGTTCAAGGATCCAAACGGACGCGAGCTGGGCCGGCAACAGTTGACCTCGAGTGCCAACGGCTCGTTCTTTGGCCAGTTCACTTCCCCCACCGGAGTGGGGACCGGACGGTGCATAATTCAGGTGGAGGACGGCCCGCGAGGAAGAGGCTTTGTTTCAGTGGAGGAATACAAACGACCCAAGTTCAGAGTGGAGCTGGCCAAACCGACGACGCAGGGCAAGCTGGGCGAAACCATCGAAGTCACCGGCGAAGCCGCCAGCTACACCGGGGCAGCCGTCGACTATGCTAAGGTCACCTATCGTGTCGTGCGCGAGGTCCGCTGGCCGATCTGGTGGGGATGGGCACGGTCCTCTTACTTCCCGATGGGCAATTCGCAGGAAATCGCCCACGGCGAAACCACGACGGATGTCCAGGGCCGCTTTACCATCGCTTTCGAAGCGACACCGGATCCATCCGTAGATCCGGCCGGAGAACCCGTCTTTCAGTTCACCGTCTACGCCGACATCACAGACTCCGCCGGAGAAACGCGATCCTCCAGCCAGCAGGTCCGGGTGGGCTATACCGCACTCCAAGCCGTCATCGAATCCAAGGCATGGGTGAGGACTGACGAGCCGACGATCCTGAAAATACGCACCACGACACTAGACGATACCCCGCAAGCGGTGGAAGGGACTCTGCGCATCTACCGGCTCAAGGCACCTTCCCAAGTCGAGCGCACCTCGCTCCAACCACCGCCATCGCTGTATGGCAGGCCCTTCCGCGGAGGGACACCCGATCCCTCGTCTGACGCATCTGCTACCAGCAAGTGGGAGCTGGGTGACCTGCTCACCGAAATGCCCTTCAAGACCAGCACCAACGGGATCGTTGAGATCCGCACCGCGCTCAGCACAGGCGCCTATCGTGTCCTCCTCGAAACCCGGGACCGCTTCGGAGAGAAGGTCACGGCCATCCTGCCGCTGGGAGCCGTAGATCCGCAGGCATCCCGCTTTGAAATCCCGCTGCCACAGTTCGTTCTCACCCCCGAGACATCCGTCGAACCCGGCGGGCGCTTCAGCCTGCTCTGGGGCACCGGCTACGGCAGCGGACGCGCCTGCATCGAGATCGAACATCAGGGCAGGATCCTCCAGCGCACCTGGACCGACCCCAACCGCACCCAGCAACAGACCACTTACCCGGTCACGGAGGAACTGCGCGGCGGCTTCTATGTCCACATCACTCAAGTCCGCGAAAACCGATCCTACCTCCAAACCTTCAAGGTCAACGTGCCCTGGAGCAACAAGGACCTCGACATCTCCTGGGAGCATCTCACCTCGAAGCTGGAGCCCGGCCAGAAGGAAACCTGGACAGCGGTTGTCCGCAAACATGCCGGGACCACAGGAGAACCCGATTGGGAACCGGCCCTTGCCGAACTGGTGGCCACCTTGTACGACGCCTCGCTGGATGCCTACCTGCCCCATCGCTGGCAACAATCCCTCGGCGCATTCCGACAGGACCACACCTCGCGCTTCGCAACCTTTGAGAACTCCCTGCGAAACCTGCAACAACTGCACGGCGCATGGTCCCCCCAATGGGTGGACGTCTCGATCCGCTACCGGGACTTCATCCCCCTGCTGGCGAACTCCAGCATGTATCCCATCCGCACCATGATGGCGCGCGGAATGATGGTGGATAGCCTGGCCATCGGGGAATCCATGCCGATGCCAACCGCGGCTGCGCCTCGCATGTTCAAGAATGCTGCGGGGCTGACCGCCGAGGCCGCAGGCATGGCGGAGATGGCCGACGGAGCACTCGCCGGGGGAGCATTGGCTTTCGATGCCACTGCCCTTGGGGTACCGAATCCGGCGCCTGATCTGGAGCAAGTCACAGCTCGCAAGAACCTGCAGGAAACCGCTGCGTTCTTCCCCCAACTGGTCTCCAACTCCAACGGGGTAATCCGGATCACCTTCACCATGCCGGAAGCGCTCACCACCTGGCGTTTCATGGGCCTCGCCCACGACCGCGAGCTCCGCACCGGATATATCGAAGCCAGCGCCATTACTTCCAAAGATCTGATGGTCCAGCCCAACCCGCCCCGCTTTCTCCGCGAGGGCGATGTGCTCGAATTCACGGTCAAGGTCACCAACCAGTCCGCTGAACGCAAACAAGGCCGCGTCCGGCTCAATCTCACGGACACCCTCACCGGCAACTCTGTGGACCGCTTACTCGACAATCGCCAGCCCGAACAGGACTTCGACCTCCCCGCCCACGAATCCCGTTCCTTCAGTTGGCGTCTCAGCGTTCCCGATAACACGGGCTTCCTCACCTACAAGGCGGTCGCAGCATCCGGCAGTCTGGCCGATGGCGAGGAGGGCTACCTGCCCGTCCTCTCACGTCGCATCTTCGTAACGGAATCCATGCCTCTGCCCATCAACGGCCCGGGCACCCGCGAGTTCCGGTTCGAGAAACTGCTGCAGTCCGACCGCTCCCGCACGCTCCAGCATCAGGGCCTTACGGTGCAGATGGTCTCCAACCCTTCCTGGTATGCGGTCATGGCCCTGCCCTATCTCATGGAGTTCCCCCACGAGTGCAGCGAGCAAACGTTCAACCGCTATTATGCGAACGCACTCGCCAGCCATATCGCCAACTCCAATCCCCAAATCCGCCGCACTTTCGATCAATGGCGGGACACCCCCACGCTGGACAGCCCGCTCCAAAAGAACCAGGACCTCAAGTCCCTGCTCATCGAGGAAACCCCATGGCTCCGTAACGCCAAAAAGGAATCAGAAGCCCGCCGCAACGTGGGCGTCCTGTTCGATGCCGCACGCCTCAAGCAGGAGCAGTCCGATAACCTGGCCAAACTGTTCAATCTTCAGCTCCCCGACGGCACCTGGCCCTGGTTCCCCGGCGGACAGCGCAGCGATTACATCACGCTCTACATCGCCACCGGATTCGGTCGCCTCGAGCATCTCGGCGTCCGGAACGACCCCTCCACGCTGGACCGGGCCTGGACCCGGCTCGATGCCTGGCTCAATGAACGCTTCACCCAGATCCAGAAGCGCGACCACCCAGAAGATTACGTTCCCTCCTCTATCGACGCCCTGCACCTCTACGGACGCAGCTTCTTCCTTAAGGACCGCCCTATCGCCCATGGCTTGGCCTATGATTTCTTCCTCCAGCAGGCCCGCAAGTTCTGGGTCAAAACCGGCGACCGCCAAACCCAGGGCCACATCGCGCTGGCTCTCCATCGCTGGGGCGGACAGGAGAACCTCGACCTCGCCAAGGCCATCCTGCGCTCGCTCAAGGAATACTCGGTCACGGACGACGAGATGGGCCGCTTCTGGCGCGACACAGAACTCAGCTGGTGGTGGTATCGGGCCCCGATCGAAACCCAGGCGCTCATGATCGAGGCCTTCGATGAAATTGCTCAGGACACCACCGCCGTGGAACAACTCAAGGTCTGGCTCCTGAAACAGAAACAGACGCAAGACTGGAAGACCACCAAGGCCACGGCCGATGCCGTCTACGCCCTGCTGCTGCGCGGCTCGGACCTGCTCGCTTCCACCAACCTCGTCGAAGTCCAGGTCGGCAACCTCAACCTCACCCCGGGCCGGCAAACCACCCGCCCCCAGGGCACTCCCGCCGCCCGTCCCGAGCCCGGAACCGGCTTCTATGAACACCGGTTCTCCCCCACCGAAATCACCGCGGATCTCGGCAAGATCACCGTCCGCAAAACCGACCCCGGCATCGCGTGGGGCGGCATCCACTGGCAATACCTCGAAGACATGAGCCGGGTCACCCCCCACACCAATAACCCGCTCACGCTGCGAAAAACGGTCTCCATCCGCCGCAACTCACCCCAAGGCCCCGTGCTCACCCCCGTCAAAAGCGCCATCGCAGTCGGCGATGAACTCCTCACCCGCATCGAACTCCGCGTCGATCGCGACATGGAATTCGTCCACCTCAAGGACCAGCGCGGCAGCGGCACCGAACCCGTCAACGTGCTCTCCTCCTACAAATACCAGGACGGCCTCGCCTACTACGAAAGCACCCGCGATACCGCCAGCCACTTCTTCATCGATTACCTGCCCAAAGGCACCTACGTCTTCGAATACGCCTCGCGCATCCAGCACCGCGGCCAATACCAAACCGGCATCGCCGAGATCCAGTGCATGTATGCCCCCGAGTTCAATAGCCACTCCGAAAGCACCCGACTCGTAGTGAAGTGACCGACCAGGGGCGATCCGTCTGATCCGACCGATCTGACCGATCTGACTGATCAGGAAACGCTGCGCCCTGCACGCTTCGCTCAGGAGACAGGAGAGTGAAGAGAGAAGACAGGCCTCGCCGTCGATCGCTCATGGTCCCGCGAACGCCCTGCGCGCTTGCCGCTCTGCGCTTAGCGCCTCACCAGAGGCGCCTATCTGGACAGACGCACCGACCTACTGACGCACAGGATTTGGCGAAGCCAAATCCAGCACACCGCCCTTACCGCTTACCGCTTTGCGCTCAGCCCTCAGCCCTCAGCGCCTCGCGCCCTCACACCAGCGGGAACCCGGGATCCACCTCCTGCACCCAGCGCTGTAGTCCCCCGCGCACATTGCACACCTTGGAAAGCCCGCGCCGACGCAGCTCCGCCACAGCCCTTTGCGACCGCATACCGCTGCGGCAGCAGACATAGTATTCCAGCGCAGGATCCAGCTCACTAACCCACGATTCCAACTGGGTCAGCGGACAGGCCTTCATCCCTTCCACCATACCCACCTGATGCTCCTGCACTTCCCGCACATCCAACACCACTATCCCGCTTCCCGGATTCTGAAGAACCCGCTGCATGTCCTGCACCCCGACCTCCGCCGGGCCTGTTCCAGCCTCCGGCTCCAACGCCACTCCACTGGCACAACTAACGCCAACCTCCACCGGTTGGCGGATCGTCGGCGTCTCACCGCAGACCGCACACTGCGGATCACGCCGCACCGACAGCTCCCTGAATTTTGTCCGCAACGCGTCGAAGACCATGAGCCGACCCACCAACGACTCGCCAATCCCCAGAACCTGTTTCAGTGTCTCGGTCGCCTGCAGAAGGCCGATCAAGCCAGGCACGACACCCAACACCCCCGCCTCAGCGCAGCTCGGTGCCAACTCCGGCGGCGGCGGCTCAGGAAACAAACAGCGATAACAAGGACCCCCCTCTTGCGGAGCGAACACACTAGCCTGCCCCTCAAACCGTAACACCGCCCCATACACGTTGGTCTTTCCCAAAAGCACACAGGCATCGTTCACCAGATACCGTGCCGTGAAATTGTCCGTCCCATCCACCACCAGATCATACGACCTCACCAGCTCCATCACGTTGGCAGCCGTCAACTTCGCCGGATGCACCTCCACCCGCACGTGCGGATTCAACTCCTGCAACGTCTCCCGGGCCGATTCCACCTTGAGACGGCCCACATCCGAAGTTCCATGCAAGACCTGTCGCTGCAGGTTGGAAAGATCGACCCGGTCAAACTCCACCAACCCCAGTCGCCCCACCCCGGCCGCCGCCAGATACATCGCCACCGGCGAACCCAACCCCCCCGCCCCCACACACAACACGCTCGCGGAACGGAGCCGTTCCTGACCCTCCTGCCCCATCTCCGGCAAGATCATCTGCCGCGCATAACGCCGAAACTCATCTGGTTGCATACTCATCTCTCCCGCCCTCAGCGGACCGCAACCCTACTCCCCTCCCGCACCCGCCCGCAAGCGGCTGCAAGGCTCTGGCAACTGCTCGCCACCCCTCGACCCCCGACCCCCGACCCCCGATTATCGCTTCCCGCTTCGCGCTCTGCGCTCTGCGCCCTGACG